>JAYWDF010000448.1:0-5549 GCA_043779985.1 Akkermansiaceae bacterium
TGGCCGCGAACTTGCGCCGTCGACTGCTCATCATTTCATTGCTGGTAGCTTACCTTGAAGACCGGCAGGTCTTCAAGTTGGAGGCTGGCTTTTTCGCGCGTTTCAAACCGGGAGCGGAGAAGTTCTTTCATGTCCTCGGCGATGCGGATGCGTTGATTGAACTCCTGAGCTATCTCGAAACAGAGCGCTTCAACGGCAACGTCTTCACGCTGGAGAATGATGAAAAGCTGCAACTCCGCAAAACCAATCATCTCAAGAAATTCGCGGAGTTGATTGAAGGAAGCACCGAGTCAGGCGGGCAGCAGACTCTGTGGAGGCTCTATTCCTTCCACGATCTGCCTGTGGAACTCATCAGCCACATCTACCAACTCTTCGTTGAAGATAAGACGACCTGCGTTTACACGCCGCCCTTCCTCGCCCGCTTGATGCTGGAGGAGGCGCTTACACTGGATCGGATGGATCGCTTGGAACAACGCGATGAGATCGTGTTCGATCCTTCGTGTGGCTCCGGCGTATTCCTTGTAGAAGCCTTCAAACGGTTGGTTCTCCACTGGCGCAAGAACAATGATTGGAAAGCTCCACCGGTGGAGGTGTTGCGCAAACTCATGCAGCGGGTGAGAGGAACGGATATCGATGGCTACGCGGTCGAACTCGCCGCATTCAGTCTCTGCCTCGCGATGTGCGAGGAACTTGCCCCTCAAACCATTATCAAGACACGGAAACTCTTTCCCTCCTTGAAGGGCAAGACTCTGATTGAAACCTGCTTTTTCAAACAGGTGCGCGAGCGCAAACTGCCCCGCAACATCGGGGTGGTGATGGGGAATCCACCCTTTGGCTCGGCATCCAAGGTGGGAACGACTGAACAAGCATACAAAGAATACCTTGATGCCCACGGCAAGCAAAGTCTGCCAGACCGGCAATCAGCTTACCTCTTCCTGCACCATTCCATGGAGGCACTCGTGGACAATGGACTGCTATGCCTCATCCAGAAAGACAACTTTCTCTACAACCGCCGCAGCGCCGTATTCCGTCGTGCTGTGTTCGCGCGCTGGGATGTGCGGGAGATTCTCGATTTTACGCCAATTCGCGGATTGTTCTACAAAGATCCGAAGGTGGTCGTTGTGCTGGCTGAGGCCAATACACCAGGCCCCAAAAGCTCTATCCTTCACGCCATCTTCCGACGGACCGTCCACACCCAGGCGGAGTTGAGTTTCGAACTGGACTACTACGACATGCACTGGCTGCCGCGTCAAGTCGCCATGACCAAGGATTTTGTCTGGCGTTGCAACCTCTTCGGCGGAGGCCGTTCCGTTAGTCTCGTGGAGCGTTTGAAAAAGTTACCCACGCTGAAGGACTTCGTGAAATCCCAAGGATGGGATTATGGAGAGGGGTTTGCGGTCGGAACGCCAGACAACGACACGGTTATCGAGTATCTACACGACCAGCCGGTAATTCCTGCGGACGCGATTCTTTCAGATGGGACTATCGATAAAGATTTGATCACGACCCAGGAAGTCAAGTGCTTTGAACGTCCTCGTTCTGAGTCACGCTATGTAGCTCCGGTTATCCTCATTCCTGAGATAGATGATTTAAGAGTTGCTCTCTGGCCACTGGAAAAAGGCAATGTGACATTTAGCAGCCGGATTCTTGGCATTAGCGCCAATGGCAGAAATCTCGCACTCCACGAATCACTAGCAAAGCGACTTCGTTCTCAAGGACAGCTTATGAAAGCGTGGTCATCTCTGACGAGTTCCGATGCTGGAATCAAACAATCAACGACACTTCAGAAGGGAGACGTGGATGCTCTTCCTTTCCCCATCGACGAAGCCGAACTTGATCTCTCCGACAACGACCAGATCATCCTGTCTGATGCCTTCGACTTCTACCGTGACTTCCAGCGTCTCGGTGATGACGCCGAGATGATGCGCGCCGCAACGCCCAACGACCATCGGGAGTTCGCCAAAGTCTTTACCCGGCAGATCAATGCCGTGCACAAGAAGCTCAGGCCCCTGCCTGTCAGATCGTGGGCTGGCGTAAGTTGCCAACCGTTTGTCTTCGGCAAGGCCGAACCCGATTGGAAGGATGCCGACGGCCTCAGCGACAAGCTAGCCAAACTTCTGCGTGCCAAGAATAGCCCATCGCTAACCACGGCGCGCATCGTGCGCATTTTCGACGGCCCCTTCGTCTTTCTCATTAAGCCGGACCGCCTGCGCTACTGGTTGCGCTCCATCGCTCTGCGCGATGCGGATGAGGCATTGGCGGATCTTCGAGCCCTTGGTTTTTAACTCGACAGTATGATCGCCGACGAACCTCGCCCAACTCCTGGCCTCGGCACTCCCGATGCAACCTTGCTGGATGCGGATGCATTTCATCACGCGATTGTCTCCTTCATCGAGCGGGAACTTGCGGTGTGGCGTGACCGTCCCAATCGTCCTCAGTTGAATGACGAACCCAATTTGAATCAGACCCTCTGCGTTCACCTCAATAGTGCTTCACGCCGCCAAAATTTTGATGCCGTTCAGTTTCTTCAGGAAGCAGTGCAAGTAGCCGGGCGTCGTGCAGACATCGGAGTGATGCCTCTCGGCACGATTATGGTAGAGGGCCGAACCTATGAGGACTTCGAGCAATTGCTTCCCATCGAGTGCAAGCGTCTCCCAACCCCGAAAGACAAGCGCCGCAGTGACTGCGAATATGTGCATGGCCTGTCGGGACATCGCACTGGAGCCATCGAACGGTTCAAGCATGGCTTGCATGGCCCAGCCAATCAACGCGCGCTGATCATCGCTTTTGTTCAGTCCGAATCCTTCACTCACTGGCTCATTGCGATCAACGAGCGATTGAACAAACTGGCAACAGTTGGTGCCGACGAGGGACTTTGGTCGCCCGCGGAACCACTATCAGCTGAAACGTCAGGCAACGATCTCGACAGGATCAATTCACGTCACCGACGGCTTCAATCTCCTAGTTCCTCAGACCTTATCGAGATTGAACACCTTTGGTTGCAGATGAACTGAAACATCAGAAGCGCTATGTTCTCAATGGGCCCAATCATCATGGACGACAGCTTCTACTACATTTACGGGCTGCTGCATTCCTCGGACTACCGCAGCCGCTACGCCGACCACCTCGGCAAGGAACTCCCGCGCATCCCCGCCGTGAAGAGGTTTGCGGATTTCCGCGCATTCTCCCAGGCCGGGCGGGATCTCGCCCATTGGCATTTGGAGTATGAGACGGTGGCGTGTCATGCTGGGGTGGTGGTGGAAGAGGGGAAGATGGCTGACGCGGCGACCGGTGATCGCCGCTACAGGGTCACCAAGATGAAGTTCGGCAAGACCAAGGACGCCAGCGGCAAGAACGTGAATGACAAGAGCACCGTCATTTACAACGAGTTCATCACCCTGAAAAACATCCCGCTCGCCGCTTACGATTACGTCGTCAACGGCAAGCCCGCCCTGGAATGGGTCATGGAGCGCCAGTCCGTCACCACCGACCAAGACAGCGGCATCACCAACGACGCCAACCTCTGGGCCACCGAAACCATGGGTAACCCCAAGTATCCGCTGGAGCTGTTCCTGCGGGTCGTGACCGTGGGGCTGGAGACGATGAAGGTGGTGGGTGGGCTTCCGGCATTGAATATCCCAAGCTAATCTCCCAACCTCGCCGTCTATTAAACCGCCTAAAACCATGATTTCCTCTTTCCAACCGATCCGGCGCATCCGCCTCAAACGCTTCCGAAGCCTTTTGTGGGCGGATGTGGAGCTTACCAACCCGCTTTTCATCGTGGGTAAGAATGGAGCCGGAAAAAGTAATTTCCTGAAGGCTTTGGAGTTTTTGGCCTCCAGCATGTCGCTGCCGTTGGAGTCCGTTTTCCAACTTCATGGAGGCATTGAAACGGTGCGTTACCGGACTGGATCAAGGAGCCGGCCTGGTAACTTCGGGATTCGGGTTGATTTCACGCTGCCCGGAGAGATTCAAGGGTTCTATGCATTCGAAATCAAAGCGATGTCGGGCTTTCAGTTCAAAGTCGTGCGCGAACAATGTGATGCTGGATCGGCTAGCTTTGACCGAGATGGAGAACAATTGAAGATTACGTTGGGTGGCATTACTCCAAGAGTGATTGAGGATGCACTGCTCCTGCCCTTGCTCGGTGGCACAAAAGAGTTTGAGCCGGTGGTGGAATTGCTGGGAGGCATTCAGGTCTTTTCCCTCGAACCACGCTTGATTCAAGAACTCCAGAAGCCGGATGCCGGTTTGTCACTCAAGGGCGATGGTAGCAACCTGGCCAGTGTGCTGAAGAGTCTGCCCGACGCTTCACTGGAACGTCTTTGCCAGCTTCTGGGATCGGTCGTTCCGGGGGTGACAAAAGTTTCTCCGGTGAAGCATGGAAAAAGCCTGACGCTGAAGTTCACTCAAACCTGGCATGGTGAAGGGGGCGACGAGGAAATCTCCCACGAAGCGTTCGCCATGTCGGATGGGACGATGAGGCTTGTCGGAATTCTTGGTGCGTTTTTACAATCCGCCAGACCGTCCGTGATTGCCTTGGAGGAGCCGGAGTCAACCATCCACCCGGAAGCATTGAGTGCTTTGCTTGATCTCATTCGTGGCTTTTCCCGTGATTCTCAAGTGATCGTGACTACGCACAGTCCTGATTTGCTAGATTGCAAATGGATCGCCCCGGAAAACATCCGGGTGGTTACGTGGTCCGAAGGCGTGACGCATATTAAAGAGCTCAGCAAGGCCGGGGCTGATACGCTAAGGCAGCACTTGATGGGAGCTGGAGAATTGATGCGGTCGGAGGGACTTCGACCGGATGATATATTTGAGGAAATCAATCCCGAACAAACTGATTTCTTTTCCAAGATATCATGATCAAACCCATCGTTGAAGGTCATGGAGAAGTGCCAGCACTTCCGATTTTGCTCCGCAGAATCGCGGGCGAACGTTTCGGAATATGGAAGCCGTTTCTACTGACTTCTGGGCGTTATCCCGCGAGCCAGTTGCTCCGCTGCGAGGACAACGTCTGGGTTCCTGGGCCGGGTTTGATCAAAGCGGCGGGCCATGCGAGAAACGAAGGCGCGACCGCACTTCTGGTATTGCTCGATGCAGATGATTTTTGCGCCAAAACCACATCTGAGTCAGTTCGTCCTGCTTTGGCCGGTGCGACTGGATTTGAAGCCGCCCGCATCGTGTTTGCGGTGAGAGAATATGAAGCATGGCTTCTGGCATCCGCGGAAACACTTCAGGATGGAGCTCTCGTTTATCCCAATGATCCAGAGCAGCCCCGCGATGCAAAAGGCGCATTGGAGAGACACCTCGGGCTCCCGTTTCCTTACAATGCGAGAACCGAACAGCCTGCATTCTCAGCAAAAATCAATCTCTCGCTTTGTCACAAGCGGTCACGCTCGTTCCGTAAGCTAACCAAAGATTTCGAAGAGTTACTGGCTGCATGTGGCATGAATCCTGTTGAAAGTGAAATGTGAGGATGGCGGATTCAAACTGCTAGCGAATATCTAGAGGAGGATTCGTTCCGTCTGGTTGGTTGTATGGTT
>JAYWDF010000449.1:0-1816 GCA_043779985.1 Akkermansiaceae bacterium
GACATGGAAAAAGGCCAGCTCCGCTGCGACGTGAACATCTCGCTGCGCAAGAAGCCCGAAGATTCACTCGGCCAAAAAGTGGAGTTGAAAAACCTCAACTCCATCTCCGCCATCCGCCGCGCCATCCATTTCGAAATCATGCGTCAGACCGAGGAACTCAACCGCGGCATCCCGCAAATCCAGTCCACCCGCCGCTGGGACGACGACCGCGGTGAAACCCAGATGATGCGCACCAAGGAAGACGCTCACGACTACCGCTACTTCTCCTGCCCCGATCTCCTGCCCATCGAAACCGCACCGCTGTTAGCCAAAGTCCGCCCGCTCGTCCCCGAACTGCCGCACCAGCTCGCCGCCCGCTTCGAACGCGACCTCGGAGTCACCGCCTACGATGCCACCGTGCTCTCCTCGGACAAACACCTCGCCGTGTATTTCGAGGCCGTCACCGACGCAGCCATCCCCGGCAAGAAAGTCGCCAACTTCATCATCAACAACCTGCTAGGCACCCTCAACGAGCGTGCTCTCGGCATCGCCCAATGCCCGGTCGCCCCGGAGAAACTCCGCGCGCTGCTCCTCCTGATGGAAAACGGCACCCTCGCCGCGAACCAAGCCAAGGAAGTCTTCACCGTCCTCTTCGACAGCCCGGAAAAAGCCCCCGCCGCCATCGCGGACAGCCTCGGTTTCAAACCCGCCGAAGCCGGCGAACTCGAAGGCCTTTGCGACACGGTCATCGCCAACAACCCGGCCGAAGTGGCAGCCGTAAAAGCCGGCAACGAGAAACTCCTCAATTTCCTAACCGGCCAAGTCATGAAAGCCGCCGCCACCAAGCCGAATCCCAAGCAAGTCACCGACCTGCTGCGCGCAAGGTTGCTCCCCTAACCGCAGCGCGGAATCCAGCCCCCGCGCCTGCAGGCCTTGAAAACCCGCCCCCTCTTCTCGCCGGCCCCGAGGAATTTTATTCCACCCATCAACACTCCCTCTGGAGCCCCCCGCAAACCACCTACGCCTTACAAATGCTTGATGCGGCCGCATCAAGCATTTGTAAGCGACTTTTCGGCCAGTTTGCCGATCCGCCGGAGCGTTTTGATTCGTTCTTTCCAAGCCCTTTCGCCGGGATAGTCGTCTGGCCACAGCTCCCTGGGCAGAAGCGGATCAGTGTCCATGCACGCTGACCAGAGTTGCTTCTCGATGCGTCCCCACTCCAACAGGTTCTCCCGCAGCGTTTCTCCCGATGGATCCGGCGTGCGGCGCAAGTGCACGAGATAGGTCTCGTAGTTGATATTAATTTTCGTGAAATTCCATGCGGTGGAGACCACTTCGGAATTGCTCTCGCCACAACAGGTCCGACCTTCGAAAAAAGTGATCATGCCGCATGAAGCTGCGGTTCTCTTCAATTGCTCGCCCACCACGCTCACTGGATCCGGGCTGACCCACACACTTCCCTGCAAGCCTCCAAAGCGCGCCGCACGAAGTTCACGGCGGAGTTCGTTTCTCAAACTCCGTTTCTCCTCCGGCAGATCAAAAACCACCATTCGCCACTCCCCATCCCATCCCCGGTTCCAGCGCTCCTCGGGGTGAGATCCCCCCAACGCCCGCAGCATTCCCTTGCGCGTCAAGCGGTACACCCGCTCCAATCCATCTCCGCCATCACCCGACTCCAACCATCCCTGCGCTTCCAGAGCCTGAACCTGACGTAGAAATCCATTCCGGTAGGACCACTCCTCGAAGGAACTGTTCAAACTCCTCCATGAGGGCCGCATCATCCTATCCGCCATCCAAAGGCAATGATAGAGAATGAGCTCGGATTTCGCTTTCATGT
>JAYWDF010000450.1:0-1815 GCA_043779985.1 Akkermansiaceae bacterium
GAGTTGCTGGAGCTGATCGTGGCTGAGGTTGGCCGTGGTGGTGTAGAGGAAATCCCGCTCGGTGCTGTTGCCGTGCTGCCAATAGAGCGTGTCGCTGGGCGCGTAGCTGAAGCCCTCCAGTTTGCAGACCGCCTCGGCCAGCATCGCGGCGTTGAACTCTTGACTGATCACCCACTGGCCCCACTTGTCTTTTTCTAGCAATGACGGCGCAAGTCGGTAATAGCGGAAGCCGCCGCCGCCCTTCCAACCCACGGCCTGCGTGATACCGCCGGGGTCTTCGCCATCCACAACTTTCTTGAGACGCGGCAGGCAATGCGTGTGGCAGTGATCTCCCAGCTCTATTCCAATCCAACGTCGGCCCATCTTGTGGGCGACCGCCGCAGTGGTGCCGGAGCCTAGGAATGAGTCGAGAACGAGGTCGCCGGGGTTCGTGGCGATGTGAAGGATGCGTTCGATCAATCGCTCAGGCTTTGGAGTGTCAAATGGGATCTCCTTGTGAAACATCGCAATCAGCGCCTTCTTGGCGTGATCATTAGTTCCGACTTCGTCTGCGAGCCATAGAGTCTGGGGCGTTAGTCCAGTTTTTGCCTCTGATAGAAACTTCTTCACTCGTGGAGCGCCGTTCCCGTCTTTCCCAAACCAAATACGGTTGTCATTTATGAGCTCCGAAATTCGCGGCTGTGTATAAAGCCAGCAGCGCCCATTAGGAGGTTCATGCGCCTTTCCGTTCGGGGCTATCAAAGTATAAAATTGGCTGGGTGTAGCGTGGCCGGCTTGGGCATTTGCAGACACAGATTGCCATGTACCTCTTTGATCTTTATCTGGATTCTTGTAACGTTCTTTAACATCTTCACTCAAATCGAGATCATTTCGATCAACGCCAAAAGCACAAGGGTCCTTTGCGAATACCAATATGTATTCATGATTGTTTGAAAATGTTCTTCGGTTCTCCCGTGAAGTTCTCTGCTGCCAAATAATCGTTGTAATGAAGTTCTTGCGGCCAAATACCTCGTCGCAGAGAACCTTCAGATAATGCAATTCAAAATCATCAATTGAGATCCAAATTGAACCTACAATGGGGTCCAAAAGTGCCCAAAGTAGAGCCAATCTCTCGCGCATCAAATTAAGCCACAACGAATGCTCCACCCCATCATCATAGTGCTCGAAGGCGCTGCCAGTGTTGTAGGGCGGATCGATGTAGATGCATTTCACCTTCCCCGCGCATTTCCCTTCAAGTGCTTTGAGAGCCAGAAGGTTGTCACCTCGAATGAGCATGTTATCGAAAATGTCGCCATCCGTGACACTATGCGCCGCATGATGCGAACGCTCCGGTTCCTCCAGCAGGATGCGCGGTTCCAGCCGTGGCCGGTGTTCCTTGCCAATCCAGGTGAGTTCGAGTTTGGTTTTCTTGGAAGACATGGGAAATTTAATTGGGAATGCTTGCGAGGGCCTTATCGATTCCTTTGAGGAAGACTTGAAAGCTATGCGAGGTGTTGTGTGACGGGGTGAGCCGCTTACCAATTTCCCGCGATCCTGACACCTTTTGATAACGCCCGGCGGTGATTTTTTCGAGTTCGATAGAAGGGTTGACGATTTTGTCAGGAACACGATATTTACTGCTTGAGGCGTGTTGGCGAAGTTTAGGAATCTGAAGAGCAGCCCCCACGGATTGGAGGTCTCCAAAATACCAGCTCTCCAACTCGTGACAGGCGATGCAAATGACCGTATCCGGTCGCCCTGCTACCAGTGCCTTTTGCTGAAGACTCTCCTTGAGGACGAGGCAATTTGAGGAGTCCTGATCACGAAGAATCAGAA
>JAYWDF010000451.1:0-14752 GCA_043779985.1 Akkermansiaceae bacterium
AGTCATTCTCGCACCGAGCACCACCGGCGCGAATCCCGGATTCTATTACGGCCGACTGAGTTCGGATACGCATCCGTTTTTGTTGGATCGCGACACCTATGGCAAGCTCGCCACCGACGTGTTGGAAAACGAGTAAGCCTTCCATCGACGAACGGATGCCTCGCTCGAACGCCGCCTTGGATTTTACGTCCGCGTCACTCGTCACTTCCCTCCGCCTGATTTTCAAGCTACTCCTCCACCGTGCTGCGCTCGCTACGATTGATGGATTTCCGCTGTTTTGACTCGCTGGACCTAGAGGTCCCAGCAGCCGGCGCAATCTTGACGGGGGACAATGCTCAAGGCAAAACCTCCATCCTCGAAGCGCTGTGTGTGCTGGTCCGCCTGCACTCGCCGCGGACCCACCGGATGGCCACCTTGGGCAAAATCGGCAGCAAGGGATTCGGCATCGCGGGTGACCCCTGGGGCACCGAGCGGCAGGTGCGCTACTCGCGCGAAGGACTGGTCCTCAAGGTGGATGATGAAAGCCGCCCCAGCCAGACCGGGTATCTCGCCGACGGCGGCCTCGTCGTGTGGATGGGCAATGAAGACCTCGAGCTCGTGCGCGGGCCCGGCGAAGGGCGGCGGCGCTATCTGGATTTCCTCGGCGCTCAAATCGACCCGGACTACCGCCGCTCGTGGTCGCGCTACCGGCGGGCGCTGCGGGCGAAAAACCTGTTGCTCAAAGAAGGCCGCCCCCGGGATGCCGAAATTCTATCATACGAGGAAATTCTCATCGAGCACGGCAGCGTGCTGATGGAGGCCCGTGCCCGCCTGATCAGCGAGCTCGCCCCGCTCGCCGCCGAGGCACAACGGGTCGTCAGCGGTAAGGACGAGCCGCTCACGCTCACCTACCTTCCTGCCAGCGGCGCGGACCTCCGCGAGTCGCTGTTACAAGCGAGGGAACGCGAAGCCCGCTTGCGCCAAGCCGTCGTCGGCCCGCATCGCGATGAGCTCGGCCTGCGGATCCACGGTATGCCCGCAGCCGACTTCGCCAGCGAAGGCCAGCAGCGCACGCTTGCCCTCGCCCTGAAACTCGCCCAGGGCACCTTGCTGGAACGCCGCGGGGGCAAGCTGCCGATCTATCTGATGGATGACATCTTCGGCGAGCTCGACCCCGGTCGCCGCAACGCCTTGATGACACACCTGCCGCCGCTGGCGCAAAAATGGATCACCACCACCCATCTCGACTGGCTGAAAGAAACCCCACAGGTCGAAGGAATCCGCCGCTTCCGCGTGGCCGACGGGAAAGTGGCCAGCACCCGCGCGTAGGCCGGTGGCCAGAACTTGCGCTGCCCGCAAAGCATACCCGCGAGGCTTTGAATGCCCTTGAGAGATTCTCCACTCGAAGTGCTGGGGCGACGTCAAAAGTGTGGCACGGCGAAGATTGGACGTCCAGAGCGAAGCGAACGGGAGACGTTGCCCGCCGTTGCCACCACTGACTTGTTAGACTTATTCTTTGTAATGGAAAGGTGAAATCCAGTGAAGGTGTATGCCGTGAGAAACTCTTCAATCTTCATTTCCCGCTTGCCACTCAGCGGATCGACAACGGTGACAAGTCCATCGCTGATCTTTAGAACGGCGATGAAATGTCCAAATCCTCCCAAACTTACACCAACAATCGAAGGCAAGGAAATAGATGGTGCAAATGTCGAGCGGAAGTCGAACTTGGACGTCAGACCTCGGGAACAAAAATACCGAGCTAAATACCAGGCCTCGGTGCCACTTGCAGTGCTATACGCCGATGTAGCAATCTCGCGCTCTGAAGCGTCCTCACCAAGGAAGCGTAGAATGCTGGCGGAACTTGCTGGTCCGCACGTCGATTCGGTTGACTGCAAGCACGCATCGCCCTCCCACCGCTCCTTCAAATCATCTACTTTAAGTGGGTTCATGATCATCTTGAGGTAGGGCACCGCGGCAGTCATAACAGTGAGCCCCAGCGGAATCACAAGAAGGAAACGTGGCAATAAAGAGGCTAGAACTCCACCAGCAGCACCAAGAAAGACGGCAAACAGCTCTGATCCAGACCAAGATCTCAGGGTATAGAACCAAGCTCTTTCCGGTAAAATGTGAAGATAGTAGATAGCGAAGAGAATCGATGGGATGGAAAATGCACCAAAGACCAAACATGCAAAAATGCGAATGCTAAAGGGCTTTGTGTTGAAGTAACGATGGGAACCAGCGAATCCAACTATGCCTGAGATGATTGCTACTAATCCGAGAAAATTCATTCGAAAAGGTCTTGTCTTATTCTCCCTAACGTCAAAGAGCTGGCACCCACCTAGCGGGGGCGACCGTTGAACTCGGAGTATGGTTTCATGATACGGGTGATGTTGAGAATAGGGCGGCTCGCGGGTCCGAGCTTCTCCTTGTTAGGTTTCTTTTTTTTGGGAGTGAAGCTGATGGCGCCAGAGCCGATTGTCAAATCAGCTTCAATAGTGTCTGCTATTCGTGCGAGAACCTCAATGAGCTTCGTATCCTTTGCCTGAAAATGGATTGGCATCTTCAGTCGTTCTTCCCCGAGAGCGCTTCCGTCAATCTCGATTCCATAGGCTGCTGGCATGACGTGCCTAAGTTGTAAAAATTTCAGGCCATCCCCCAGCGAAACACTGTCATCAAAATCCACACGCGGAACCACAATTAATGCGGTATAGGCAATCGTCCATTGCACCGTCTTCGTTGGTGGCGGCCCGACAGGATCGAATCCGAACGCAACGCCTGCTGAAATCCAGAATGCAACTGTGAGGGTTCGTGCTTTCATCTTTACTTACCGAAAAACATTGTTGAACCACAGGCAGTATTTGAGGGGCAAGTGCAACAGGCCGTATCGCACCAGCAAGTGCACCCCATATGGATATTTTCCTGCGATTTCAGTTGATGAGAGGTTTTTAGGCCGCCTTGAAGGAACTGCCAAGCCGGAAACACGGCCCGTTCGCGGATTGCGGCAGCAGAGCGTGCCGCACTCCGGAGTGCGCGAAGCTCTGCTCGCGCCCACGGCGGCTCCAGCTCTGCTGGATGCGGGGCGGAGCTCTTCGAGCACCGGACCTTGGAGTGAAGAGGAAGAGCACCGGATGAAGAGGCTCCGCCCCGCATGGCGCAAAGCTCCCATCCGCCACTGGCGCCAGCAGAGCGTGCCGCTCTCCGGGGCTACACTTTCACCGCTTTGAAAGCGATGAACATCGGGAACTCCCCGGCGGCCAGGTGCTCCGCCTTGCTGAACGGGCCGGATGCCTGAGAGCGGCGGTGGCTGTAGAGCTCCTCGCAGACCGTGACGGCCAGCCCGCCCTTGCCCATCGCCGTGAGAAGATCCGCGAGTGGCCGGTGATAGAAGCTGGTTTGCTCACCGGTGCCCTTCCCCGGATGGGTCGTGATGGGAATTTCCAAGGGCGTGCCGTAGCTGTCGAGTCTGCGGTATTGGATTTTCTGATCGCCATCCCAGCCCCAATGGGACTTGCGCGGAATGCGAAAACACGGATGCATGAAGACCACCACCGCACGACCACCGGGCTTGAGGGCGCGGGCGACGTTCGAAAACAGGGCCGTGAGATCGGGCACATCGTGCACCGCCATGATGCAGGTGGCCGCATCATAGCCCCCATTCGCCCAAGGGCCGGGCAGGCAGGCGTCCGCGACGATGAGAGAAACCCGCGGGTCCGCACCATGGCGGGATTTGGCGGATTCGATCAACCGCGGACTGGCATCGACCCCGGTGAAGGCGCCTACCTTCGCTTCGAGCAAGGGCCGGACAAGCACCCCTTGGCCGCAGCAGACGTCGATGATCGACTCACCGGGCTTGGGATCAAGGATCCGCAGGGCCGCGGGCAAAATGACATTCTGGTGATAGTCCGAGCCGGACTCACCGACGAGTTTGTCATACCACTGCGCCACGGGGTCCCAGCCGCGATCTTTTTGGGGCGACATGGAACCAGAAGGTGGTCCGGATTTCCGCCCCTGTTGAGGCTGAAACGGACGGCGTGGCGACGGCGGCATGGAGGGAGGATAGACGGAGATCGCCGCTGCCAGCAAGCCATGACATTTCCCAAGGCAGAATCCGGTTGAACATTGGGAAATCATCTCCGCATTTGCCAAGTGCCCCGCCATCGCGTCTCCTATGAGGGTCATGCACGATCTTCACATTCACCTCGGTGGTGCGGTTCCCTCCTCAGTCCTCTGGGAAATCCTCTGCGACAACGGTTTAAGAACGGAGTTTATCGACTTCGCCTCCTTCCACGCCTCTCTGACCGCGCGACATGACGAGGTGAAATCGCTGGATGATTTCCTCGGTCGTTATTTCCAAGTCACGGAGGAAATCCAGTCCTCGCCATCGGCCGCCAGCGTCTCCGCCTATCAGGTCGTCGCCAAGGCCTACCGTCGCGCCCAGATCAAGGCGATCGAGCTGCGCTTCAATCCCCACAAACGGGTGCGCCACGGGTTGCACACGATGGACGCTATCATCCTCGCCGTGATGCAGGGACTGGAACGCGCGTCGCTCCACTACGGAGTCGCCACCGGCATCATCCTCTCGCTCGGGCGGGATCTGTCGCTGGAGGCGAATTGGCAAATCATCGACGCCGCGATCAAATGGCGCAGCAGAGGCTCACTCAATGGGGCCAATGGCGTGGTCGGAATCGACATGGCGGGCCCGGAGTCGCGCGCGCTCGAACTGAGCAGGCCGTGGTTAAGCGAGGTCACTGCGATGATGGAAAAGGCTCGCGAGGCCGGACTGAAAATCACCTATCACATCGGCGAAAGCCCGGCCACCGGACCGGAAGGCATGCGGCGGGTCATCGAGGCGATCCATCCCGACCGGATCGGCCACGGCATCGAACTGCGCCATGCGAAAGGCAAACTGCGGGACGCCTTGGTCACCCAGCTCCGCGAAAACGCGACTTGTCTGGAGCTCTGTCCTACGGTGAATCTCGTCACCCGTGTCATCCCCGACTTCCAGTGCATCGGCCGCTTTGTCCGGGATCTGGTAGAAAACGATATCCCCTACTGCATCAACACGGACAACCCCTACCTGATTCATACGAATCTCAAACAGGAGTACGAAATCATCGGCAAGGAGTTGGGAAGTGATGCGGATTCCCTGCTGAAGCTCGGGATGGAGCATGCGATCCGGCACAGCTTTCTCAACGACTGACCGGTGCTCACTTCAGCTCCCCCGCCTCAAGCAGGTCGAGGTAAATGAACTCCGGGGATTTCACCCCGGCTTCATTTCGGATTGTGACAAGCTCGGGCGACTCGAAAAAACGCCTGGCATCCGCAACCGAGGTCCATGTGGAGAAATGCACAATCCGCTTGGGATCATTTTCATACTTGAGCACTTGATAGGACCGCTCGCCAGCCTCTTTGCGGATGCCGGCAGCGGTATCAAAGACATTTTTCCAAGCGGCGTAGTCTTGGACCTCGTGGATGATCAGGACGTGTTGCATGAGTGTTTGGTTTGAGTGAAAAAAGCCGCCCCGGTTTCCCGAAGCGGCTTGATTGATAGAGCGACGGTCACAGACCGACGCTACAAATTACTTCTTCTTGGCAGCGCGCTTTTCCATGATGGCGGCTTGAGCTGCTGCGAGGCGGGCGACCGGCACGCGGAAAGGCGAGCAGGAAACGTAGGCGAGGCCGACGTTGTGGCAGAACACCACGGAGTCCGGATCGCCACCGTGTTCGCCGCAGATGCCGAGCTTGATGTCCGGGCGGGTCTGGCGGCCCTTGGCCACGGCGGTTTCGATGAGTTGGCCTACGCCGACGGTGTCGAGAGTGGCGAACGGGTTCTTGGCGAACACGTCGTTCTCAACATACGGAAGCAGGAACGCGCCCATGTCGTCACGGCTGATGCCGAGCGCGGTCTGAGTGAGGTCGTTGGTGCCGAAGCTGAAGAACTCGGCGTTCTCGGCGATCTGGTCGGCGGTGAGCGCACCGCGCGGGACTTCAATCATGGTGCCGACCTGATAGTCGAACTTGATCTTCTTCTCGGCCATGACTTCCTTGGCGACGCGGTGGACGATCTCCGCTTGGAGGTCGAACTCACGCTTGAACCCGACGAGCGGGATCATGACTTCAGGCTTCACCTTGATCTTCTTCTTGGCCACGTCAGCGGCGGCTTCGAAGATAGCGCGAGCCTGCATCTCGGTGATTTCCGGATAGGCGATGCCGAGACGGCAACCGCGGTGACCGAGCATCGGGTTGAACTCGTGGAGGTCGTGGACGCGCTGGATGATTGTTTCCACTTTGACGCCGAGCTTCTTCGCAAGGTCGAGCTGTTGCTCTTTGCTGTGCGGAAGGAATTCGTGAAGCGGTGGGTCGAGCAAACGGATCGTCGCAGGAAGGCCCTTGAGCACGGTGAAAATGCCGGTGAAATCCTCGCGCTGATAGGGCAGGAGCTTTCCTAGGGCCGCCTTGCGTGCGTCGAGGGTGGTGGCGAGGATCATCTCGCGCATCGCGTCGATGCGGTCACCTTCGAAGAACATGTGCTCGGTGCGGGTGAGGCCGATGCCCTTGGCGCCGAACGCAAGTGCGATGCGGGTTTGCTCCGGGGTGTCGGCGTTGGTGCGGACAGCCATGCGAGTGGCTTGTTCGCACCATTTCATGAGTTGTTGGAAGCCCTTGAACTTCTCAGTGGCCATCGCTTTCTTGTCGCCATCGACGATGCCGGTGATGATTTCGGATGGGGCGGTTTTGAGTTCACCACCGAAGACCTTACCGCTGGTGCCGTCGATGCTCATGTAATCACCTTCCTTGAACACCTTGCCGGAAGCAGTGACGGTGAGCTTTTCATAGTTGATATCCACTCCACCTGCTCCACAAACGCAGACCTTGCCCATTTGGCGGGCGACGAGTGCGGCGTGGGACGAGACACCGCCCTTGGAGGTGAGGATGCCTTCCGCTGCGATCATGCCGCGGAGGTCTTCCGGGCTAGTCTCGGTGCGGACCAGAAGAACCTTCTCACCGCGTGCTTCCGCAAGCACGGCGCGATCGGCATTCAGATAGATTTTTCCGGAAGCTGCACCCGGGCCGGCGGGAAGGCCGGTGGCGAGAGTCTTCGCTTTCGCCACATCGGCGAGGTCGAAGATCGGTGCGAGGAGCTGCTCAAGTTGTTCGGCAGGGTTGCGGAGAATCGCGGTTTCCCAGTCGATGAGTTTTTCCTTCACCATGTCCATCGAGAACTTGAGCGAGGCGGCGGCGGTGCGCTTGCCGTTGCGGGTTTGCAGCATGAACAGCTTGCCTTCCTGCACGGTGAACTCGATGTCCTGCACGTCCTTGAAGTGGCTTTCGAGGATCTTGCGGACCTTCATCAGCTCGGCGTATGGCTTCGGCATCGCGGCCTTGAGGGTGCTGACGTTTTCCGGAGTACGGACACCCGCGACGACGTCTTCGCCTTGGGCGTTGATGAGGTATTCACCCCAGAATTCGTTCTTTCCGTTAGCGGGGTCGCGGGTGAAGGCGACGCCGGAGCCGGAGGTTTCGCCGGTGTTGCCATAGACCATGGCCTGCACGTTGACGGCGGTGCCCCATGCGGCGGGGATGCTGTATTTGCGGCGATAGACGATCGCGCGGTCATTCATCCAAGAGCCGAAGACAGCGCCGGCGGCACCGCGGAGCTGGTCCCAAGGATCGCTCGGGAAGCTGTGGCCGGTGCGCTTTTTGACGAGAGCTTTGAAACGCTTGACGAGTTCCTTTTGGTCGTCGGCGGTGAGGTCGGAATCGACGATGTCCTTGCCGTATTTTTCGTGTTTGAAAGTTTCGATCGCGACTTCGAAGGGCTCGTGGTCTTCACCTTCGGCCTTTTGCACGCCGAGGACGACGTCGCCATACATCTGGACGAAGCGGCGATAGCAGTCCCAGGCGAAGCGCTCGTTCTTGGTGACGGCTGCTAGAGAAAGGACGGTCGAGTCGTTGAGGCCGAGGTTGAGGATGGTGTCCATCATGCCGGGCATCGAATCCCGTGCGCCGGAGCGGACGGCGACCAGCAGCGGCATGCCCTTGGCATCGCCGAACTTGCTGCCCATGATTTTTTCCATGTTCTTCACGCCCGCTTCCATTTCAGCCTGAAGCGAAATCGGATAGGTGCGCTTGTTGTCATAGAAGTAGGTGCAAACCTCGGTGGAGATCGTGAAGCCCGGAGGCACTGGCAGACCGATGCGGGTCATTTCAGCAAGGTTGGCGCCTTTACCACCGAGAAGAGGCTTCATGCCGCCGTTGCCGTCAGCTTTGCCGGCTCCCCAGCTGTAAACGTATTTGACCTTCTTGGTGGAGACTGCCTTTTTCGCTGCGGTTTTTTTAACCGCGGACTTGGCGGCTTTCGGAGCGCTTTTCTTGGCTGCTGGTTGAGCTGCCTTCTTTTTGGTTGCCATCGTTGTGGTGATATCGAGTTAGAGCATTGCGAACTGGATCGCTGAGAAATCATTCACTCAGCCCAGCACAAGGCGCGGGAGGCTATGCACCCGACATAGCGGTGTCAATGAGGCAGTTGCAGGAAAAACGCCCCATCGCAAGCATCGAAATGCCCGCTAAAAACCCAGTTTCCCGAGCCAGCAAGTCGAAGCCTTAACGCAGGCCGCGCAGCAACAACTCGGCGTTAGTCTTGGTTGCCCGGAGATTCGCCAAAAGCGTCTCGATCGCATCGCCAATCGGCTGCTGGGCGAGCTGCTTGCGGATATCCACGACTTTCAGGAATTCGTCCGGATGATACAGCCTGTCATCGTTGCGCGTTCCGGACTGGGGGATATGAATCGCCGGGAAAACCCGCCGCTCGGCGAGTTCACGGTCCAGGCGGACTTCCATGTTACCGGTGCCCTTGAATTCTTCGAAAACTACGTCATCTAGGCGGCTCTCCGTTTCCACAAGCGCCGTGGCTAAAATCGTCAACGAGCCGCCCTCCTCGACATTGCGGGCGGTGCCGAAAAACTTCCGGGACTTTTGCAAAGCCACCGGACTGACTCCGCCGGAACCGATGGGTCCGCCTTGCATGGCGGAATTATGACCACGGGCGAGACGAGTGAGACTATCCAACAAGAGGATCACATCCTTGCCCTGTTCGACGAGCCGCTTGGCCCGCTCGATCACGAGATCCGCGACCTGCGCATGCCTGCGCGGGGACTCGTCAAAGGTCGAGGCGTACACTTGTGAGCCGACGGTTTCTTCGAAGTCGGTGACTTCCTCAGGCCGTTCATCAAGCAACAGGATGATCAGCTCTGCATCCGGGTGATTCAGACGAATCGAGCGAGCGATCTGTTTGAGCAAGATGGTCTTCCCGCCACGCGGAGGCGCGACGATGATTCCACGCTGGCCCTTGCCCAGGGGGGCGATCAGATCGATCGCCCGTACGCCGAGAAAATCGTTCCCCTCCCCTTCGAGGTGGATTCGCTCGTCGGGAAACAGCGGGGTCAGCCGGTCGAATTCCTTGGGTGGATGATAGTCCGCCACTGGAATGCCTTCGACTTCCATCACCTCGAACCCGGAAAGGTATTTATCACGCTCCCACGGGGCACGCACCCGGACTTTAATCCGTTGCCCGATCCTCAGCCCGTGATCACGCACGAGATTCGAGCTGACATGAATATCGTCAGGTCCGGGTCGGAAGCTGCGCTGGGCATCTCTCAACATGGCGAAATTATCCTTCGCCTGCTCCAGGATTCCGTCACAAACCATACCGGTTCCCTCGCGCCCATAAAACGACAGCAGTTCATAAACCAACTGGCTTTTCGGAATTCCGCCTTGGATTCTCGCAGGCACGGCTTCTGCGATGGCCTGAAGTTCCGCCAGCGACTTAAGCCGGAATTGATTGATGTCAATGGACGCGGGAACCGAAGGAACGGGTGCTACCGCGACCGGCGTGGCTTGAGATTCCTGGGCGTTGGATTCGTGGGGAGGGGTCATGAGAAATGCTTGGGCGAAACGGCGGACTTGGGATCGAAGAATGGCAGGCGGGCCCTCATTCCAGAAAACCACATCCGCACGGGACATTTTTTCTTGGAGCGGAAGCTGTGCGGCGAGGATGGACTCGATCAAGAGATCATCAAAGCCACTACGCGCCTTAAGCCGCTGGATTTGAGTGGAACGGGAAGAAGCGACGACGAGCACTTGAGATTGGCCGAAATCGAATCCCTTCTCAAAGAAGAGCGGAACGTCTGCGACGAATAATTCCGCCCCCCGTGTAGCAGCCTGCACCAGAGAATCAAGACATTCCTGCCGGACCCGCGGATGAAGGATCCCCTCAAGCCTTACCCGTGCCGATTCATCCGCAAATACCCGGCCACGCAAGAAGTGCCGATCGATCCTTCCCTGAGGGTCCAGCACTTCTCCGCCGAAAGCCTCGGCGACAATCGAGGCGACGCCAGCGTCAGATTCCAACATCCGGTGAACCGCCGCATCGCAGTCGAAGATCACCATGGAGGGCAACCACTCGCCGAGCAATCGACAAACCGTGGATTTCCCCGAGGCGATTCCACCTGTCAAAGCCATCACTCGCATTCGCGTGAGAGTCACGACGATCTCTGCGCGAATCAAGCACAGAACGGATTCGCCATAAAAAACGGGCGAAGGATCGCTCCTTCGCCCGCCTTGAATTATTTCGCTAGAGCCCGATCAGTTCGGCAAGTCCATCGGAGGGAGCACGCCCTCACCCAGACCACCTGCTGCTGGAGCACCCGTTGAAGCCGGCATTGAAGAACCCGCATCGGCACCACGCAATGGGCGACCGGTCGCATCGATGATCTGTGCGGTGACGAAGATGATCAGATTGCTCTTGATCCGGTTTTCCGCCTTGGTTTGGAACAGGCGGCCAATGATCGGGATATCTCCGAGAATCGGCACCTTGTCTTCCACATTTTGCACGTCTTCACGCATCAAGCCACCGACCGCGACGGTATAACCATCATAGATCGTGAGCTGGGTATTGACGCGGCGTGAGGAGAACACCGGCATTTCAATGCGGTTCTCGGTGATCGTTGTGACAACCGGGTTGCCCAAGGCATCCGTGCCTGGCGACTGGATCGGGCTTCCGTAGTTGATGAAACCTTCGAATTCGACGATTTCAGGAACGAAGCGGAGATCGATTACGAAATCGTTTTCCCCAATGGTCGGTTCGATCTCAAGCGTAACACCGGTGTTACGGGTGCTGAACGCGGTCGGCGTTGCAGGAGTCACCGGGAAGCTTCCGCCACCGCTGGACAAGCCACCGATCCCGCCGCTGTTGCCACTGGTTTGGCACACGCTGTTTGGAAGTTGAGGTGGCTCATACTCGGTTGGATAGATGAACTCGCGAATGATTTCGATGGTCGCTTTCTGACCGGATTTGGCGGTCACCGAAGGAGCGGTCATGAGATCGGTTCCCTTCTTCTGAGCAAGGCCACGCATGATCATTTGCACCTGACCGTCCGAGAACAGACCGGTCAGCGACATGATACCAGGAGCAACATTGGCCGACTGCGCGGTGCGGTTCGGATTGTTGAGGATTGCATCAATGTTGTTACGATTTATCGCTTGGTCACCGCTGCGGTTGCCGTTGGTGACTCCGTAGCTGGTGTTTTGGGAAGGGTTGGCAGGAATCCCGTCGACGGAGGTTCCATTGACCGGGCTGATGAAGTCACCGCCGTTGCGGCCACCTTGATTACCCGTTGTGCCACCGCTGCCGAACAGGCTCCCGCCAAGTCCGAACGGGCTCACGATCCAGTCAAAGCCAAGCTCGTCGTTGTTCTCTTGGGAGATTTCGACAAACTTCGTGGTGATTTTCACCTGCTTCGGCTGGGTATTGCCGATGGTCTGAACCAGTTGCTCAACCTTGTCGAGTTCAGTTGGGGTGTTGGTCACCAACAACATGCCCGAGTTACTCAGAGTGGCCGAACTGCCTTCAGGGAAGGCGATACCGGCTGTCTTGAGAAGCTCAAGAATCGGAGGGCGAGCGGAGATCGATCCCTTTGCTCCGCCTTTACCGGCGGTTACGGCAAACGGATCAGCCGCTGCACCACCACCGGTTTCCGCACCACTGCCCAATGCCGTATTGAAATCGGGCGGCACACGGAAAGTACGGGTGAAGATGTCTTCTCCGCTTTCGGTTTGAGGAACGAGCGTGACTGCGAAGTCATCCACCTTGTAGCGGAGCTTGGTCTGGTCGCAGATATATTTGAGCGCCACGGCGAGAGGCACATTGCGAATCCGGAGCTCTTTCACACGGAGAGTCCCTGGATCTGCACCCACCAGCGGCAGCGCATCAGCTGCGCCTGCTGCTGGCACGATGCCCGCGTCGGCAGCACCTGCGCCCGCCGCATTGGCCCGTGGGCGGCGGATGACGAAGTTCACGCCTTTTTTGGCAGGGTCAAGCTCACTGGTATCCAGCTCCGCCGCACGCAGGCGGAGGAAATCGATTGCTTCCTCAACCGTGGTGTCTTCGAAATCAATCCGAGGAATCACGATGGATTTGAGCTTGGCCGTGATGTAAGCGACACCGCTGCTCAATGCACCGGAACCGACGTTGATTTCCTTGAAGACCGGCGTTTCCGCAGGAACCGAAAGCTCCCACGCTGCGTCGACTTGGCTCAAGAGTTCAGCACGGGTATTGTCGTAGGCCGCACGGTAGTAGTCGGACTTCGCCGCTGCGATTTTTTCGAGGCCGCGACGCGCTGCCGAGTTGTAATGATCGACGCGTAGCACCTTTTCATACTCGTGCTTGGCGTCGTCGTATTTGCCGAGATTGTAGTTGCCCTCAGCGGTGTAGAGTCCCCGGCGGACTTGGTCCACGTTTTGGGTGTGCTCAAAGGTAAGAGCGGGATTCGTGCGGATCGGATCTTCCAGATAGCCAATTTCGCGCTTTGCGTCGGCATTGTTCGGATCGACAGCAAGCACTCCGTCAAGAAGAATGCGAGCTTCTGGATATTTGCCGACCTTGCGGTCCTGCATCGCGAGAGCGACGCTGGCATCGCTCAAATGAGCGATGTAGCTCTGACGGCGGTCCGAGACCATCGGTGCGTCAGGAACCCGTTGGAGAGCCTGCTTGTATTTGTCAACGGCCTGTTGATAGTCACCCTTGGCATAGGCTTCGCGGCCTTCAGCGAGAAGACGATCGCCTTCCAGAACATCGTTCTGACGACGAATCATTTCGCGTTGGGCGAGCCCGCTGAGACTGGATCCGCCTTCGCCGGCGTTCGCAATCGTTACAGTGACAGGAAGGGAGGATGCCACAGCCATCAACGCGAGGGCGGTGCGACTGGATCGATACATTGGCGTTTTTTGCATAGTGAGCTGAGGTTTTCTGGCGAGGTTTACGAGGTTTGGAAAGCGCTATTTTTAGAAGATTTTATTCAGCCATTTGGGGCAGGCTGCCCTTGTTGATTTCAACGGTTTTCTTCACACCTGCTGAGTCGGTGTATTCGATGGTCACCGAACCGGGCGTTACCACCTTGGCGAGGTAATCCTTTTTCGGTCCGCCGGGAGGAAGCGAGAAGGTCGTATTTTCTTCAACCTTGAATTCCTTACCACTCAAACCGACCGCTTCCAGAGAGAACACAGCAGTTCGGTCGAACTTCACATGCTCGTTCATCCGCTCTTCTGCGAGTGGCGAGGGAATCTCATAAATCGTCCCCTTTTTGTTGGGTCGTTGATCTTCGATCCGAACGAGGGTCTCGTCCTTTTCGATGTTGATCTTCTTGTTCATTACCTTGCGGACTTCAGAACCCAGGAGTTTGAAGCGATTGGGCATGACACCCTTGGTGAAAAACAGTCCGTTTGGCTCGACCATGTCGGCACCCGTGGTATTGACCCCGTTTTTGTTATCCTGGTATTTGAAGGGGAACTTGCCATCCGCACCGAAGCCCGGGCGCAGCACCCAGGTCAGACTCTCGTCTTTGACATACATCAACTTGGCGATGAAGGGAGGAACCGACTTCGCGCTGTTCGGATCGGTTTTTGCCAAGAACTCTTCCAAATTGGAGAATCCATCCTGATCGGGATCCCGGCTGGGAGAATCTGCAAATCCGGGGTCGAGGCGATGTTCGACCCACCAACCGTTCGGGATGGGTGGGTGTACTGGTGGGCCGGTGAATACATCCAGCGGCTTGTCTGGTGCGTCCCTGGAGACAAACAAGGGAATTCCCGTGAACAGATTCACCGGGCGTTCACCATCGACCGCCTGCCCCCCTGCCCGATTGAGCTTGAGCGAAGCTAGGGCTTTCGCGATGAGATCCGCGTCTTTGACCGAGGTGACATTGTTTCCCTTCCCCGCGAGCCCGGTGCCGAAGTCTTCTTGGATACTCCCGAACTTGGAGTAGCCCAAGTAAGCGACCCCGAGGGCGACAGCAATGGCTCCGCCTAGGGCGGCCTTTTCGTAATTCGTTGAGAACCAGGACATGGTTGAAAAATGGGCGATTGTCGGGTTTATGGAAGTTTCTTCGCAGGAAGAAATTGGAGAATATCGAGGCGGACGAACACTTGAACCTGTTCGTTTCCAAGCACTTGGGAGAGAATCCGACTGGAGTCGCCAGATTTGGAAGAGGGTTTTGCCGTTGCCGCCGCTGGCTTTTCCGTTCCAGCCGCTGGAGCGTCGTCGCCAGGAAGCACAAACCCTCCGCCGAAAGGATCCCCGCCTGCTGCGGCGCCACCGGCAGCCGCCGCGGGTTTGTCAAACTTGGCATCACTTGCCCGAGGTGGATCCTTTTTCTCGTTAGCGATCCGCAGCGATCGGATTACGGCATATTCACTTCCCAAGTCGACAAGGGAGGAG
>JAYWDF010000452.1:0-1813 GCA_043779985.1 Akkermansiaceae bacterium
ACTGGCCGCTCCCGTGGTATCTCCGCTCTTTCGGGAAAATCGGCTACTGGACCAGTCCACCTGACGGCCTAACATCACTCCAGCTGGTCTTCGCCATGCCTGAAATGGAAGACGCCGTCGCCAGCAGGCTCCATGCGACCCACACCCCCTTGCCCCGGGGGCTGCGCGCCGGGGTCGCCATGACATTATTCGTGAAAAACGACCTATGGAAGCGATGGACGACCCACAGCAAATAAACCCGCTCTTCCGGGCCCGCGTGTTCACCCACGAGGCGATGAACACGACCTTCCAACTGCGGCTTTGCGAGTCGGACGACTCCATCGCCGCCGGCATGGCCAAGGAGTGCTTCGATCACCTCGAGTTCCTCGAATCCCGCCTCAGCCGCTTCATCGAAGACAGCGACGTCTCACGCATCAACCAGCTACAAGCCGGTGAAACGCTCTACATCAGCGAGTTCACCCATCGATGCCTGTTAGCCGCTCTCGACGCCCACGCCCGCACCGGCGGCTTGTTTGACATCACCCTCGGCCGCCACATCGAGCATCGGAAATCCGGCGAAGTGAGGGCGCTCCCGACGCTGCGCGGACAACTCACCATTCATCCCGACATTCCCGCCGTCACCTGTGACGCACCCGGCCGCGAGATCGACCTCGGCGGCATCGGCAAGGGCTTCGCGCTCGATCAGCTCTTGCGGATACTCACCGACTGGGGCGCGCAAGGCGGACTGCTCACCGCGGGTGCCAGCTCGATGCTCGCCTTCGGCCCCGCAGCATGGCCAGTCGACCTAACTGGAGAAAACGCGCCTCTTCGGATTTCCCTCTCCAATGAATCCCTCAGCGCATCCGGCACCCATATCCAAGGCTCCCACATCATCCATCCGGGTGGAGACCAAGCCATGCCCGCAAGTCCCGCCACGCGCGTCCACGTGACCGCTCCCACGGCCACACTGGCCGAAATCTGGTCCACCGCGATCATGCTGATAGAGCCCGAGGAGATCGCTGATTTCATCGCCGGAGATGAGAGCATCCACGGGGTCTATCTCGACTTGAACGGCGGAATCGAAAGAGTCCCGGCTCTCTCCGGTGTTAGCGGAGGCTCCGCAGCTCGCTGAAACCGCCAAAATATTTTTCCTATTTACGCAAACCAGCACTACCGAAGAGCCAATTCCGGTAATCACGCACGAGTATTACCTCCAAAATCGCCATCATCGTTTCCCCGATAGACGCCCATCGCGCACCTATCGCGTGCCTCCCCTCATGCTCCGTGCCGCGATACCACGTTTCCCGACGTCGCTTTTCTCAGGATAACGGCTGCAACCACTGCCATTTCCTTCAAGAAAATGCCTCTGGTTTGAAAACCCGCGGGATCATCCCGGAATCCGAGCGCTACCAGTACCACCTGCACGCCCCCCTCGCCCTCGGCTTGATTATGTGCAGTTCCCGCATCCATTCCCACGCTACCATTCGCATCTGCCTCACCAAGCGCCACCACTGATAGCGCGCTCAACACCATTTCGCTGACACTCCTCTCTCCCGGAACGCGTTTGCATCTCAGCTCCGCCAGCGAAACGTCGTTCACTGTCCCAATACACCCCTGCGTCCTTCCTTCCAGATAGCAGCTTGAATCCGCTGTCCATTCCACGATAGATAGCGCCCCACAGGCACAGTCCTCCGCGTCCCGTATTTCAAACGGCCGGCATCACCGCCGCCCCCATTCCCTTCTTCAAATCCCGCATGCTCCACAAAAGGCCCGCAGCAGCCCCGCCAACCCGTACCTTCCGCGCCCCGTCCTTGCGCTTCTTCCCGAACCGCTC
>JAYWDF010000453.1:0-1813 GCA_043779985.1 Akkermansiaceae bacterium
CCGGCGACCTTGTTGTAGCGGCCGTCGTCCAGTTCATCCATGGCGTGGAGGATCCGGCGCTGTACCGGCTTGAGCCCGTCATACAAGTGCGGCACCGCCCGCTCAAGGATCACGTAGCTGGCGTAGTCGAGGAAATAGTCGGAATACATCGCTCCCAGCGAGGCATGTTGGTCCGGGTCGTGCGTCATGTCGCCCGATGGTTAAAGAAACGAAAGCATCCGCGCAAGCCTGAGGTGCGAAGAACGTTTGCCCTCGCTAGGAGCGCTGATAAAGGTTGTGCATGCCAGCAAACCCCTTGGACCGCCATGAAATCGACCGCCGGGACTGGCTCAAGACCAGCGCGCTGAGCGGAGCAGCCCTGGTCTTGGCTGGGGCAAGGGCCACCGCCGAACCCGCAGGCACTCCGGCCGGCAAGGTGCGCGGGGTGGTTTTCATGGTCTCCGACGGCATGAGTCCGGGCGTCCTGACTCTGGCGGAAGCCTATTCCAAGCTCACCCGCCACCGCGGGACGCAATGGTGGTCGCTCCTCAACGACCGTAAGGCGGCACGCGGGTTGATGGATACCGCATCCGCCAACTCGATGGTCACCGACTCGGCCGCGGCCTCAAGCGCCTGGGGGGGCGGCCAGCGCGTCAACAATGGCGCGATCAACTTTTCCCCCGATGGCAGGGAAATCACTCCCATTGCCGAGATTCTCAAGAAGACCGGCGCGCGCATCGGCCTGGTGAGCACCGCCACCATCACGCACGCTACGCCTGCGGGATTCGCCGCATCGGTGTCCAAGCGCGGCGAGGAAGATGACATCGCGCCGCAATACCTCGGCCGGGTCGATGTGCTCCTCGGCGGCGGCTCCGGCCACTTCAGCGGCAAGGACCGCGCGGATCGGCGCGATCTAGCAGGCGAGTTCGCCGCCGCAGGCTACGGCATGGTCAACAACCGGGACGCGCTGCTTTCCGCACGCGAGGACAAGCTTCTCGGCACCTTCACCCGCGGTCACCTGCCGTTCACGATCGACCGGGATGGGAACCCGGCGATGGCCGCCACTGTTCCCACCCTCACCGAAATGGCGCGGGCCGCACTCACCCGCTTTCTCTCCAGCGACCGTCCGTTTCTCCTGCAAATCGAAGGCGCGCGCATCGACCACGCCGCACACCTCAACGACATCGGCGCCCTGCTCGGCGACCAGCTCGCCTTCGACGATGCGCTGGCCGCGGTGCTTGGACTCATCGGCAAGCGCGAAGACATCCTCGTCGTGGTCACCAGCGACCACGGCAACTCCAATCCTGGACTGAACGGGATGGGAAATGGCTACGCCGAGAGCACCCAGCGCTTCAGCCGGATCACCGGGCTGAAAGCGTCCCACGAGCGCCTTTTCGCCGAGTGGGCCAAGGTCGAGAACGGCAATGGAGGACAGCTCATCGAGCTGATCAGGCGGCACCTTGACTTCACCCTCAAGCCTAACGAATCCTCAGCGCTGCTCGACCTTTTTGAAAAGCACCCGGTCATCGAGTGGAACGAGCAGCTCAGCAAGCCCGAGGGATTGCTCGGCCAGTTCGCCGGCAACCACACCGGGATCGGCTGGACGGGCACCACGCACACCTCGGATCCCACGCTCATCTCAGCACTGGGTCCACAGTCGGACCGCTTCACCGGCATGGTGAGAAACTCGGATGTCTTCGGCCACCTGGTTGAAATGTTAGAATGATGTCCGCGGCAGTTTCACGAATACCATGACCATCAGAATCCACGCACCCAGGGCCCCGACATAGCTTCCCAAGTGCACTCCGGCCACCCGGTTGAAGGCCACCGGGTC
>JAYWDF010000454.1:0-1812 GCA_043779985.1 Akkermansiaceae bacterium
GCGATGAAGTTGAAGCGGGCGCCGAACTCGTCCCAGAAGAACCATTCGGAGGTGGTGATGAAAATCAAGATGCCGGTGTAGACCACCATCAGCCCGGCGATCAATGCCTGGCCGGATCGTGACTTCATGCAGCGGGCCGGAGCGACGGCTCCAAACAGCAGCCACGGGATCGCCGCGAAGAATCCGGCGGCGACATCGAAGAAGATCCCCCAACCAAAGATGCCTAGAATCGATAGATCCCAGGTGATCTCGTGACGCGCTGTGATGAAGAGCGCCAAGCGGGAAAGCAGGGACAGGGCGAAAAACAGCGTGAATGCAAGGATGGCAAGACGAGCGGGGATGGAGCGGAAGAGTTGGCGCATGAGGAAATCGAGTAGTGAATAGTGAGTCGGAAATTTGCCGGGGAGGCGGCGTGGCCGTTTTTGCAGGCGACCGGGAGATTGGGATGCTTAGTTGAATACAGGTTGTCGGGCGGGGCCTTGCGTCGCGACATTGCCGGAGCGGCCGTCGACTTCCGCCATCACCAGTGGGTGGACGGGCACGGTTTCAGGATGGGCGAGGATGCTTCGTGCCAGGTCGTCCATTCGGACAAAGCGAACTCCTTGTTTCACAAACGCGGCGAGCAGGCTCCTGAACAAGGGCAGCTTTGCCATGCCCTCGATTTCCGCGTGAATCGTCAGAATGTTAGGGCGGTCCGGCCTCAACAGGCTGAGGTAATGGGCCACGATTTTTTCATCGGGATATTCCTCGCGCCCCATCAGCTCGTCGAAAGTGGGTAAGGTGCTGGGGATTTCGAGCGTCTTGAAAACCCGGCCGTCGATCTCCGGAAAAAAGGGCGATTCGCCCCGGGTGTCGCTGGCGTAAAGGAAGCCGGCTTCGTCGTAAACCTGCCGGCTGTTCGCATTGGCCTGCCAGCCGGGAGCTCCGGCCGTGGCGGCATCCTCGTTGAAGATGCGCCGGAATTCCGCAAGCGCGCGAGCGAACTCGTTACGCGTTTGCTCAAGCGACATGGTAAACAGATAGTCCTGCCACTTGAAGTGGTCGTTGCAATGGATGCCCACTTCAAAGCCCGCATCGCGGACGCGCCGCATCACCTCGGCATGTCGGGAGCCGATGTGCGGGGCGGGGAGCAGGGTGCCATTGAGCAGGGTCCGGATGCCATACATCTTGACCACACTGGTGCGACTGACTTTTTGGAAAAAGCCCGGCCGGAACACGCGGCGGATTGCCTTGCCGGTGTTGTCCGGCCCGAGCGAAAACAGGAAGCTCGCAGGTGCTGAAAATTCAGCGAGCAGAGTCGCAAGCGCGGGCACCCCTTCGCGGGTGCCGCGGTCCGTATCCACATCTACCTTGAGCGCGACGATCATGAATCGGCGGTGAGATCGTGATCCTGTTGCTTGAGGTGATAGTCGAGCGTGTAGCGGATGGCGGTCTTCAGATCAACCTTTGGCTCCCAGCCGAGAGCCTCCTTGGCGGCGTCGATCGAAGGCACGCGGGTATGGATGTCCTGATAGTATTTTCCGAAGTATTCCATGGAGGATACGGTCACGACTTGGGCGGTTTCCGCGTGGTCAACGTATTCCGGGTATTCCCTGAACGCTTCGAGGATGATCTTGGCGAGATCGGCGACGGACACGTTGTTGTTCGGATTGCCGATGTTGAAAATCTTGCGGGAAGCCGCGCCGTCCTTGTTTTCGATGATTCGCAGCAGGCAATCCACGCCGTCCGCGATGAAGGTGAACGACCGGCTTTGGGAGCCGCCGTCGACGAGCTGGATCGGCTTGCGGAAGATCACGTTACTGATGAACTGGG
>JAYWDF010000455.1:0-1810 GCA_043779985.1 Akkermansiaceae bacterium
GCTTGGCAAAGGTGTCCGCGAATTTGAGATCGGCGGGAGCGTCGTAAATCGGATTCGACGGAGTGAGCACCACGAGGGTTTCCACGGCAGCGGACTCGATGTCCGCCTTGAGAGTGGTGAGGTTGCCGAGCCCCTTGGTTTCGGTTTGCACCGCGACGAGGGGCTTGCCTTCGCCGATGTTGCCAAGAGCGAGATTGATCGCATGGGCCAGCAGGTGAAGGGAGAGGGACTGCCGTGAGCCGGCGAGAACCAGCGATTTTCCGGCGTTTTCCTTTAGGTCGGCGACGAGGCCATTGACCCACTCGACGTGCTTTGGATCCGAAAGCTCAGGCGAAACAATCGCCACTCCGGCCTTCACGCCGAGGCCGCGGGCGATTTGCGCCGCGACGGCAGTCACTTGGCTAGGCGACACGCGCAGCCGGTGATCTGCCATGCCACCGGTGAGGGTGAATGCGGCTTCCACCGCATAGAGACGGTTCATTTTCGAAGCGTCCGGCTTGTCGGTATAGGCCTTGCCCTCCGGCTTGCGGCGGTCGAAAAACGGAGTCACCGGACCTTGCGAATCGGTCCCGGCGAAGTCGCAGTCGAGCGAAAGAATACGGTCCGCCTTGGCGAAATCCGCCACCAGCTTCACCCCGTCGCCAATGGCGATGGCGGATGACTCGCCGGTGAGCGCCTCGTATTGATAAAACTTGGCGGAGGAGTATTTGGCGGCCAGCTCCTTGGTGAGACGGGCGCGGGTCGGGCTGTCATCGGCACCGAAGAGGAAGCCGATTTTAGCGAACTTGTCGGCGGCGAGTGTTGCGAGAACCGACTGGAAATCCGCGCGTGCTGCCGTTTTCACGGCTTTGAGGAATTTCCGCGAACGCGAGGGCGAGTAGAGGTCGAGCACCGATGCCTGGGCAAAGGCGTCCGTGCCTTCGGCGTCCGGGTGAAGCTTGTTTGGAGCGAGCTTGGTCGGGCGGCCTTCGAAGGTCGTGACCACCAGCGGCGTCGCACCTTGGGCACGCGGCATGGAGGAAGCGTAGTAAGTCGCATTTCCCGGAATCACCCATTCAGGTGCCTTGGTGTAAGGCACGATGTAGCTTTCCGGACGGCGGCACGCAGCCATGCCGAATCCCGCAAGCGCGGTGGAGGCGCCCATCAATTTCAGGAACGAGCGCCGGGAAGTCTCCACTTCGTCCTCGCTGGCCAGTTCCGCCGCTCCTTGGGGGAACTCGCGGTCCATCCATTGGCGGAAATCCGCGGTATCTTCAAGCTGACCCGCACTGCGCCACGCCACGGTGGTTTCGCCGGCGGGGACTTCGGGGTGGTGCCAAATGCGCTTGCTCATGTTAAACTGCAGGAAAGGTAAAAAGTGGAAAAACGGGCGAAAGGATCAATGGTGGCAGGTGGCGCAAGTGACCTTGGGCTTCACCATGAACTGCTCCTTCAGCTTGAGGCCGAGCTCTTCGGTCGTCTTCACGCCGAGTTGCGGATGGTTCGAAATGTAGGTCTCCGGGTTGTATCCGAAATTGTAAACTTCCTCGAGCGGACGGAGGTTCTTCTCCGGCGCGCGGTGGCACTCGAGGCACCAGCCCATGGAGTGCGGTTGCGCTTGATAAATGACCTCCATCTTGTTCACGTCGCCGTGGCAGCTTTGGCAGGAAATCCCCCGGTTCACGTGGGCCGAGTGGTTGAAATAGACGTAATCCGGGGCCTTGTGCACCCGCACCCACTCGATCGGCTTGCCGTCGTAGCCAGCGTAGTTCACATCCATCGACTTGTGAAGCGGGGCGAGCTTCGGGCTGTCCCGCTGGACGTGCTGGTG
>JAYWDF010000456.1:0-1809 GCA_043779985.1 Akkermansiaceae bacterium
GCTATCCACCAAGACCTCACTTTCCATCGTTCGTGGGTTCTTCGGCGGTTTTGCTGCTCAGGGGATCGTAGGCGGACAGGTTTTTGGGATCGTACCCGGGGAAAACCGCGTCTTTCCATTCATCGGGCGTTAGTCCCGGACCCTCAGTTCCAAAACGACGAAACCGTGACTTGCGATCCAACTCGCGCAACGCCATTTCGACAGTTTCCGTCTTACTTTCGTAGCCGTATTCATCCATCACTCGCTTCAGCAAATCCGCGTCGATGTGCATGGTCATTTTCGTGCCATACTGAGCATGGCACCCGACCTCTCATGTCCAGAAGTCTCCTCATTTCCGCGAAATCCCCTCCCTTCTTGATTCTTCCAAAACGCCCCATCACTCTCCGCCCATGTCCGAGCCCGCGCTGACCCCCATGATGGCCCAATATCAAGCCATGCGCCGGTCATTGCCCGCCGACATCATCCTGTTTTACCGCCTCGGGGACTTTTATGAAATGTTCTTTGACGACGCCAAGGCCGCCTCGCCGATCATGAACGTCGCCCTCACCAAGCGCGGAGGAACCCCCATGTGCGGCGTGCCCTATCACGCGGCCCAGGGATACATCGCCCGCCTGCTCAAGGCCGGAAAACGCGTCGCGATCGCCGAACAAACGTCAGAAGCCGTCGCCGGCAAACTGGTTTCCCGCGAGATCGCCCGCATCCTCACGCCCGGCTCCATCGATGATGACACCCTGCTCGACAACCAGCGGCCGAACTACCTCGCCGCCGTTTGCCGCCATGGGAAATCCGTCGGCCTTGCCTGCATCGACCACACCACCGGCGAGTTCACCATCGCGGAGTTCGCCGACCTTGGTTTGCTCGAGGACGAGCTCGCCCGCATTTCCCCCTCCGAGCTGCTTATCCCAGATCATCAGTCTGCGGAGTTCGGAAAACTCACCAACTGCCTCATTTACGAAGGCTACACCTTCCTTCCCGAGCACGCGAACCAGCTCCTCAAGGACCATTTCAACGTCCATTCGCTCGACGGCTTCGGCTGTGCGAGCCTCCACGCCGCCAGCGGGGCCGGCGGCGCGGTGCTCCACTACCTGATCCACCAGCTCCGGAGAAACTGCACCCACATCCACCCGCCGCACGTCCGGGAAAGCGCCGACCACGTGCTCATCGACGCCGCCTCCCAGCGTAACCTCGACCTCGTCGATTCGCGCTCCGGCAAGCAACACACGCTGCTAGGAGTGCTCGACCGCACTGCCACCCCGATGGGCGCGCGCCTGCTGCGCGACTGGATCCTCCACCCGCTGCGCGACCTCACCGCGCTCACCGCCCGGCAGGATCTCATCGCCTCCTTTCTCGCAGAACCCTTCCTCCTCTCGAAATGCCGCGAAGCCCTCAAAGGCATCCGCGACATCGAGCGCACCACCTCCCGCCTCTCCCAAGGCTCGGGAAATGCCCGCGATCTCCAATCGCTCTCCATCTCCCTCTCCCACATCCCGGCGCTCAAACAAGACCTCGCATCGCTCCCCGACGCACCAACCCTCCAGCCGCATCTCTGCTCCCGCCTCCATGAGTTCCACGAACTCACCGAAATGCTCTCGCAGGCCCTAACCGACGAACCGCCCGCCCACCTCCGCGACGGCGGCGTCATCCGCGACGGTTGGTCGCCCGCGCTCGACGAACTCCGCGACGCCTCCCGTGGCGGCAAAGACTGGATCGCCCGCCTCCAGGAAGACGAACGGAAACGCACCGGCATCGACTCGTTGAAAATCAAATTCAACAACGTCTTCGGCTACTTCATCGAGATCACCACCAGCC
>JAYWDF010000457.1:0-5531 GCA_043779985.1 Akkermansiaceae bacterium
GGAACTGAAAAAATTGCGGGAAGAGGACAAGCTGACACCGGATCTGGTATTCCGTGATCCGTATGTGCTGGATTTCCTCGGACTCAAGGACACCTACGCGGAAAAGGATCTGGAAGCGGCGATCCTCCGCGAGATCGAAGGGTTCATTCTCGAACTCGGAGTCGGCTTCGCTTTTGTGGCCCGTCAGAAGCGCATGCAGATCGACGGCCGGGATTATTACCTCGATCTGCTGTTCTACCATCGGAAGCTCAAGCGCCTGGTGGCGATTGATTTGAAGATCGGCGACTTCGAGGCGGCGGACAAGGGCCAGATGGAACTCTATCTGAACTGGTTGAAACGCCACGAAAGCGAACCTGACGAAGCCGCACCGCTGGGCATCATCCTGTGCGCCGGCAAGTCGGCGGAGCATGTGGAACTGCTGGAAGTGGAAAAATCCGGCATCCATGTGGCGTCCTACTGGACCAAGACCCTTCCCAAAGACCTACTTCGCAAAAAACTCCACCAAGCCGTCGCCACCGCCCGCGCCTTGATCGGAGAGCGCAAATCCGCAGGCGAGAAACCAACCTGATTCGTCCAGCCCACATTCTTCCTCTCACCGAAACACCATCCTCTTTTCTGATCACTGATCACTGCTCACTTGGCACTTCTCGTCCTCACCAACCTCGAAAGCCTGAACTCCGTGCTCATCCGCCAGGGCCTGCCACAGCCCGAACGCCTCGCCACCCTCAACGACATCGCCATCACCCAAATGCGGACCCTGCTCTCCGCCAGCAGCGTGAAGCGACTCAAATAGACGCCACCTGACCTTACGCTTTCCGCCCACATCCAATCTGAAATCAATGCCGCTACACCCGAAAGCCCGTGAATTCTTTAAATCCGGCATCTACACCGGACTCGCCTCGTTCGAGGAATTCGAACATCGAATCGCTGCTATCGGTGAGAACAAATCCAAGGGCGACGCTTTTGAAGTGTTCGCGGAAGCTTACCTAGCGACGCAGCGCAAGCATGATGCCGACAAGGTATGGCCACTCAGCGTTACGCCATTGGAAACATTGAAAAGACTTGGATTGGCGGAGCAAGATTATGGAGTTGATGGCGTTTTTCTCACTCTACTTGGCCACAATAACGCTTATCAGGTCAAGTTTCGCACTGCGAGAAGCCCGCTTACTTGGAGAGAGCTATCCACATTCATGGGGCTGGCCGACAGCCCACACATTCGGAGCCGCATTCTAATCACGAACTGTGACGAACTGCCCACTGTATTGAATGAACGCCAAGGGTTCTTCTGTATTCGCGGTTCCGACTTGGACCGTCTCCAGCCGGAGGATTTTCAAGCAATGGAGTCGTGGTTGGCTGATGCGGATTTTGAGGTTCCCAAGAAATGCCCCCAGGAGCATCAGGCAGAAGCGCTTGGTGAATTGGTGCCTGCACTTGAAGTCGAGGACCGAATCTCAGCAATCATGGCCTGTGGAACCGGGAAAACCCTCGTTGCTCTCTGGGTCGCCGAACAGCTCCAATCGTCCCTCGTCTTGGTTTTGCTGCCATCATTGGCGCTGCTTCGTCAGACCTTGCATGAGTGGTTGCGAGAGACGAATCTACCCGCGTTAGCATATCTCTGCGTTTGCTCTGATCCCACAGTCACAGACGGTGCCGACGCATTTACTACTCTGCAATCCGACCTTGATTTTGAGGTCTCAACCAATCCGGATAATGTCAGGCAATTTCTTGATGCTGTTTTCACCGGAACGAAGGTCATCTTCTCTACTTACCAATCCGCAGCGGTGATTGGTAAAGCGATGAAGCCAGGTGAATGCTTCGATCTTGGAATCTTTGATGAGGCTCACAAAACGGCCGGACGCGAAGGACGAAATTACGGATTCGCATTGGACGACTCCAATCTCCCGATCAGGAAACGCCTGTTTGTTACCGCTACTCCTCGCCACTACAACCCCCATCAACGAGATCGAGAAGGCGAAGCCCAAATGGTCTTCTCCATGGACAACCCGCAGGTTTACGGTCGCCAGGCATTTTGCCTGACATTTGGCGAAGCAGCGCGCCGGAACATCATATGCAACTACAAGGTCATCATTTCAGTCATTACGTCCGAGATGGTGACTAACGAATTGCTCAGCCGAAGCGAGGTAATTATCAATGGTGACGCGATCCGCGCTCGCCAAGTTGCCAATCAAATCGCCCTCCGCGACGCCGTTGAAAAGTATGGAGTGAGCAAGATATTCACCTTTCACAAGACGGTGAAATCTGCTGCGTCATTCGTAGCAGCGGGAAACGAAGGAGTCTGCACTCACCTCCCGACTTTCGGTGCGTTTCATGTCAATGGTGAAATGCCGACCGCCCGGCGTGAGCGTGTCATGCGAGAGTTTCGAGGGACAAGTTGTGCTGTTATGTCCAATGCCCGCTGCCTCACTGAAGGAGTGGATGTCCCGGCGGTGGATATGGTCGCGTTTCTCTCGCCTCGGCGGAGTCGCGTGGACATCGTGCAGGCAGCAGGCAGGGCAATGCGCAGGGCACCAGGGAAAGCACTTGGATACGTCCTCGTGCCGCTCTACGTCGAGTTGGCCACTGACGAATGCGTCGATGATGCGGTGAGCCGAGCTGATTTTGATGAGGTTTGGGATGTTCTTCAATCGCTACAGGAGCAGGATGAAGCTTTGGCGGAACTCATCCGTCATGTGGGAGAACAGAAGGGCCGCGGCAAGGGATTTGATGATCGCGGGTTCGGCGACAAGATCGACTTCGGCGGTCCTCGGCTAACACTGGAAAGCTTACGAGCAGCGGTAACAACGCGTTGCTTGGAGAATCTCTATGCAACTTGGGATGTATGGTTTGGAAAACTAAATGCATTCAAGGACCGGTTTGGACACTGCAAAATCCCACAAAACTGGGAGGAACCAGGGTTGCCAAGTTGGATGAGTCGTCAACGTATTCAGAAGGAGAGTTTAACCTCCGACCAGATCAAGCGACTCGAGGAGATTGGTTTTATTTGGGATCTCAATGGTCTTGTTTGGGATGAAATGTTTGCCAAACTGACAGAGTTCAAAGTGCGCTTTGGACATTGCAATGTGGAAGCGAAATGGGACGAAGATCCCTCCCTCAGTGGGTGGGTGAGCGCTCAACGCACCCGGAAAAACAAAGGTATCTTAAACGACGAGAGAATTTCACAGTTGGAGCAGCTGGGCATTGCGTGGGACTACCAGAAGGTAAAGGGAGCAGAAACTTGGCTGAAATGGTATCGAAAGCTTGAGGATTACACACGAAAGCATGGAGATCCCCATGTTCGTCGGACCTATTCTGACAAGAGGCTTGCCAGTTGGGTGTGGAATCAACGGCAAAGACGAAAGGGCACGCTCAAGAAAAAGGGGAAAGATCCAGATATGATAACCTCGGAGCAAATAGTAATGCTGGATAATCTTGGTTTTCGATGGGATGCGCGCGAAGACAAGTGGAGCGATGGGTTTGACGCATTGCGGTCATTTAAAGATTTACATGGTCATTGCGACGTTGGTGAAGGGATAACGACTGATGAAAAATTATTGGGTTGGGTCAGAACTCAGAAAGTTCAGTTTTTAAAAGGTAACATATCTATCGAGCGCAAAAACCTGTTGGATGAGATCGGATTCAAATGGGAGAGCAAAATAGACCAACGCTGGAGTGAAAGTTACGAACTCGTCGTGCATTATCATGCCGAGCATGGTAATGCCGACATACCGGCCAAGTGGAAGGAGAACCGGAAACTTGTGCGCTGGGTTAGCGCCCAACGTCAACGGAGAAAACAGGACCAAATTGCTGATGAGGAGATTCGGCTACTGGATTTGCTCGGATTCACTTGGAAAAGCCGTGATGTCGGAACATGGGAGGATCGTCTTCAAGAGATCAAGGATTTCAAAGTCAAAAATGGGCATTGTGACGTGCCGCTGAACTATCCGACGAATCCGAAGCTTGGGAGATTTGTGAACTCAATGAGGACGCAGAAATCGCGGGGCGTTTTGAGTGAACATCGGGTAAGGTTGCTTCAAGAAGCTGGTTTCAATTGGAATGCCCAAGTCACGCAAAACGAGGTAGTATGGGAAAAGCGTTGTAAACAATTGCAGGATTACAAAGACCGATTCGGAAATTGCAATGATCCAAACCAGTGGAAGGAGGATCCGCAACTTGGACGTTGGGCACTCTATCAACGTCAAATGAAGAGAAGCGGCAAGATTCATCCAAAGCTGGAGAAAATGTTAAATGACCTGGGCTTTGATTGGGGGTTTAAGATCAACTTAGACGCGCGAAGACTTCATGATTCATGGGCAATCCGGTATGGTCAGCTTTTGGAGTTCAAATCCGTAAACAATCATTGTAATGTTCCTGCTAGGTGGCCTGAGAATCCTGAACTTGGAGGATGGGTGATTCGCCAGCGACGGCTCAAGAAATCCAATCAGATACTTCCAGAGCGAGAGAAAAAGCTCAATGATGTAGGTTTTACATGGCAATTAGTTGACCGCAGCGAAGGCCCTTCAGGTTCTGAGAGAATTTCGAGTTTTGAATCCACGTCTGAAAGATTGGCAACTTCATGGAAGAGGATGTTTGATGAGTTAATCTGCTATCGCGAAGCACATGGGAACTTCGACGTTCCGGTGAAGTGGGCAGCTAATCCCCAATTGGGCATGTGGACGGCAGCTCAACGATCATTAGGCAAATCGGGGAGGCTCCGTCCTGATAGAAGACAGATGCTAGACGGTATTGACTTCGACTGGCGCACTGAAAGCCGCAAAGAGGAATGGGTGATACGGCTTGAACAACTTAGAGAATACAAAGTGCGATTTGGTGATTGCAACGTCCCGGTGAGGTGGCCTGAGAACAAGCAACTGGGAATGTGGGTTGCGGCTCAACGCACAATGCGTAAATCGGGCAAGCTTCAGCAGGATAGAGAAAATCGGCTTTCTGAAATCGGATTTGAGTGGCGTTCCGACAGTCACAATGAGGAATGGGCATCTCGGCTGAGTCAACTGAAAGCCTACCGTGAGCGGTTCGGCAATTGTCGAGTACCGGTGAAGTGGAATGAAAATCCGCGACTTGGGGCGTGGGTAACAAATCAGCGCCATCGCCTCAAGAGTGGAGCACTTACGCCCGACAAGGCACAACTACTGGATGAACTCGGTTTGTAAATTTGGGCGGGCGGAGCTTGGCCGGCGTTCGGGGAAGTTTGCCCGGTCCTTGCACCGGAGTCCGGCGTTGCGGGAGGTTTTCAAAAAGGCCGTTTCTCTGGCGTCGGTGGATGGTGGACGTTTGCGGCCCGCGCATTTGCTGGTGGCCATGGTCGAGCAGTGGGAGCCGGTGGTTTCCTCGGCGGTGACGAAGCTCGGGCATGATTCGGAGGAAGTGTTGCGCGGCTTGAGTGTTCGTTTGATCGAAGGATTTGAAGTGGATCGGCCGGAGGAAGAGGGACGTCCGGTGGCGGTGGTGAAGAAGGAAAAGAATGCAAAGAAGGATTCCGCTTTGCTGCGTTTTGGCCGGGATTTGACGGAGTT
>JAYWDF010000458.1:0-5529 GCA_043779985.1 Akkermansiaceae bacterium
TCGTTCTCATGCTTATCGTCGGCCGAACTTCCGGAGCATCCTACTTACCCGAGCAGGTATAGCCTCGTTGCTGCGGGTCATGAGCCCGGGCAACATTCACAAGCTACGAACCTTGGGAGGGCGGTTGCTGTTGTCGTAGACTTTCGTGAAACCGGCTTGTTTTAAATCGCCAGGGCTGAGTTCGCGCGCCGAGCCATCCAGGAAATACCCGTGCGCTCTTCCTGAATTGCGCAATCCGACGAGATCATCCGAGGGCTCGAGGATTTGAAATATTTCGTCACCCTTTGCATTCGATGAATCGAGTAAAACCGGGTAGGCCTCCGGGCGAATAACCGAGGCGATCATCAACGACCGCACCTTGTAGCTCACGGAATCCTCGACGGTTTCTTCATTCCACGTGACGCCGAAATCGAGCACATCGGTGAAATTCACGCCAAAACAATTTTTCTGATAGATAGACGGCTTCAAGGTAGCGGCGTCCCAGTGCATGATCTCGCATAGTCCGGTGGCTGCCGTCGAAGCTGTCGTGTCCAAGCCGAGGGAGGCCCTTACAATATTGTAGGGCAAGCGATCCCAGCCTGGAGTGCCCGGGTTACTATCAAAGGAATACCACATCTTTCCGGAGTTATCCTGAGCATCCGCCAGCAAGATGGCCCCGCTCTGGCGCATCCGGGAGAGCGATTTGGAAGCGGAGGCCCTCGTCATTCCCTTGCGGGCGGCAGCCAGCGCAAGAGTCGCAAGGACACCTACGATGACTATGACGACAAGCAGCTCAACCAAGGTGAAGCCGTTGCACCGACGGGTATTCCGGTTATATTTGATAGAAATCATCGGACTGTGGTTTACTTACTATGAACGCCCTACTTGGGCTCGGCGGCTTGATGATGGCCATTCGCCAATCAAACGACACTGTGCTGACAGCTTGCCGACATGCCATCCTTTCCACAACCCCCCGAGCGGGTAGAACTTGCATGCACGACATTCGGACACGGGGCGGAAAGCTTGCTGAAACCACGCAGAGAATCCAGACCCCGCATGAGCACTTACATCCCCCTGCCTGCCTAACGACCCGCCTTCAATCCGGACGAGCCTTTCAGGGACAAGGGCAAGGTTAGAGGAGACGCAGATGCCCACTTCATCAGGTCAATCGAACTAAGGTCCCATGGGAGTCCGCAAGGCCCCGGGGCTCGATGACAAGGCCGCCGTTCTCTACGGGAACAAGTGCGAACTCAAGCGCACTGGCACCTGCACGAGTCGCTTGGTTATTTTTCAAATAAAAAAGCCGCCGGGGAGTCCCTTCCCCGGCGGCCAAATCGTCATACCCACACCCACACCCGTGGAATTGGCAGACAACTATGCTGTTACACCCTTACATGAGAGAGCGATTGCTCGCTGCTTTCAGAGGGATAAGACCTTCAACTTTTGTAAACGTTCAAACTATTTTAAAAACTTAGCAACTTTTCTATCCTCCGCACTTGGCACTTGGAAAAATCGCGCCAGTCCAAGACGCTCCCCCCCATGTCGCACAGCCACATTGATGTCCGCTACGTCGCCAATCTCGCCCGCCTCGAGCTCAGCGATGAAGAGGTCGCCACCTTCCAGCCGCAGTTGGAAGCCATCCTCAGTCACGTCGAGGCACTATCCAGGCTCGACGTCGCCGGCATCGAGCCCACCGCCCACGCCGGTGCGGTATTTGGGAAAATGCGCGATGACGTCCCGCACGAGAGCCTTTCGCAAGCGGCGATGCTCCAAAACGCGCCTGACCAAGCCCAAGGCCAGATCCGCGTGCCCAAGGTCGTGACCGACGCCTGAGTGTCCTCTTTCAGCGTTTCAGATTTCAGAATTTCAGCTTTTACTTCCATGACCATCACCACTCTCCGCCGACAGCTCCTTGCCGGTGAAACGACGCCCGCAGCCATCCTCGAAGAACTCGCCGGGGGAATCTCCGCCCGTGATGGCCAGACCGGCGCCTACCTGTCACACAATCTGGAGGCCGCCCTCGCCGAAGCGGCCAACGCCGACCTCAGCCTGCCCCTCGGCGGCATCCCCATCGCCATCAAGGACAATATCAACGTGCTCGGCCAGCCCTGCACCTGCGGCTCGAAATTTCTCGAAAATTTCATCTCACCCTACGATGCCACCGTCATCCGCAAGCTCCGCGCTGCCGGAGCGGTCCCCTTCGGCCGGATGAACCAGGACGAATTCGCGATGGGCTCCTCCACGGAAAATTCCGCGCTCCAGACCACCCGCAATCCGCATGACCCCTCACGGGTTCCCGGTGGCTCATCGGGTGGCTCCGCCGCAGCCGTGGCGGATCTTACCGCGATCGCCGCCCTCGGCTCCGATACCGGCGGCTCGATCCGCCAACCCGCCTCGCACTGCGGCGTCGTCGGCTTGAAGCCTTCCTACGGCCGCGTTTCCCGCTATGGCCTCGTTGCCTTCGCCTCATCGCTCGATCAGATTGGCCCGCTCACGCAAACCGTCGAGGATGCCGCGCTCATTCTCCAAGCCATCGCCGGGGGCGATTCGCAAGACTCCACCTGCCTCGACGCCCCGGTCCCCAATTACCTGTCCGGACTCCATGATGGCGTCAAAGGCCTCAAACTCGGAATCCCCGCGGAATACTTTGGCGAAGGCATCGACCCCGGCGTCCGCAAGAACGTCGAAGCCGCGATCCAGAAACTCGCCGCCCAAGGCGCGGAAATCGTCCCCATTTCCCTGCCCCATACCGAGCACGCCGTGGCCACTTACTACGTGATCGCCCCAGCCGAAGCTTCGTCGAATCTCTCCCGCTTCGACGGCATCCGCTACGGCCACCGCGCCGCCAGCCCGGCAGACATTCTCGATCTTTATAAAAAATCCCGCGAAGAAGGCTTCGGCCAGGAAGTCAAACGCCGGATCATCCTTGGCACCTACGTCCTCTCGTCCGGTTACTACGACGCGTATTACAGCCGCGCCCAGAAAGTGCGGACGCTGATCCGCCGGGACTTCGAGAATGCGTTCCAACAGGTCGACGCCATTCTTTCCCCGGTCGCCCCCAGCCCGGCTCGGAAGATCGGCAGCGTGTCCGGCGACCCGCTCCAAGAATACCTCTCGGACATTTTCACCCTCGCCGCAAACCTCGCCGGCATCCCCGGCATCTCCATCCCCTGCGGCACGACGGACTTCGATGGTGGGAAAAATCTCCCGGTCGGTCTTCAGATCCTCGCCCCGCACCTCGGCGAGGCCCAACTCCTGCGCATCGCCAAGGCGGCGGAGGTTTAATAAACGGAATTTCGACCTCTTCGCCGCAGGAAGGGATTTTTCGAAAATCGATGCTACGTTCCCAGTTCCATTCTTCTGCAACCGCCTCGATGCACTTCCCCTTTTCATTGCGAAAACCAGCGTTCTACGGCCACTTCGCCGCCTGGCTGCTGTTATCCGCGGTGCCACTGGATGCAGGCCTGACCAACCGCTGGTCCTTCAGTAATGCAAGCGGCACGGCTCTCGCGGGAACCTCCATCACCGATTCCGTGAGTGGCCAGAATGCGACCGTTCGCGGAGTCGGCGCGGTTTTCAGTTCGGGATCGATCACGCTGCCCGGTAGTTCAACCGGCGATAATCCGCCCAACACCATCTCAGGCTACGTGGATCTGCCCAACGGGCTCATCTCGTCCAAGACCAGTCTTACCCTCGAATTCTGGGCCACCCCGATGAGCTTCAAAAGCTACCAGCGATTGTGGGACCTGGGGCGCACGGTGCAAGCCGGCGACGGGCTGGGCGCACCTGGCGAAATCACCGGCCTCGCCACCACCGCTCCAGGAACCACTCAAGCCAGCGACTCACTGACGCTGAGCATGAGTAAAGCCACCAATCTCAATGAACAACGATTCGAGGCGAAATTAAATGGAACGACTAACACAGCCGATCCCGCCGGACTGTTTCGCCAAGTCGATACCACGTTAGCCACGACCGCAGGCACTCAATACCACTACGTTCTAACTTTCTTGGATGGCGGCGGAACCTTCGGGTCCACCGGTGGCAGGGTTTCATGGTATCGAAACGGAACCCTCTGCGCGACAGCGGATGTCGGCTTCCGACTCTCTCAACTCGAAGATGTGAACAACTGGCTAGGGCGCTCCTTATGGAGTGCGGACCGCTGTGCCAATGTCAGCTACAATGAGGTCCGGCTTTACGATCATGCCATGAGCAGTACCGAGATCAGTGCCAGCTACACCGCCGGTGCCAACCCACCTTCACCCGTCGCGGTGCCTGATACGGTTTCCATCCACCGGAATCAGAAAGACCGTGTGGCAGTGCTGGCCAACGACACCGGCAACACGACAGGCGCCTCGGTTACGATCACCCAAGCGCCGCAGTTTGGCACCGCCGTTCCTGATAACGCGGGGAGAATTCTTTACTCACACACCAGCGGATCACCCGCCTCGGATTCAGTCGGCTACCGCATCAATGGTCCAGGCGGAACTTCCGCACCCGCCACGTTGACCATCAACTTCGCCAACACGCTGCGCCTCTCAAACAGCACGCTCAACGTGCCCGCTACCGCTCCGCCGCTCTCGATCCAGCTCGTCCCCGCCTTTACCGGAATCACCTCGCCTGTCGCCATGGCAAGCCCGCCCGGAGACACCCAACGACTCTTCGTTTGTGAAAAAGGCGGCCTGGTCCGTCTCATCCCGAGTGTCACAGCCACCACGCCGACGATCTCGACGTTTCTTGATTTGCCCACCCTGCTTAGCTCCCGCGGTCATTCCATCAGCACCGGCGGCGAGCAGGGACTCCTAGGCATCACCTTCCACCCGAACTATGCGGTCAATCGCTATTTCTACATTTTCTATTCCGTCACGATCGGCAGCACCACTTACGAACGGGTTTCGCGGTTCACCACCCAGGCAGCAAATCCAAGCGCTGCCGACACGAGCTCCGAACTGATTCTCATCCAGCAGGTCGATGAAGCAAGCAACCACAATGGCGGCGACCTTCATTTCGGTCCCGACGGATACCTCTATATTTCCTTTGGCGACGAGGGCGGTCAGAATGATCAATATAACAACACTCAGAACATCACCAAGGACTTCTTCTCCGCCATCATCCGCATTGATGTGGACAAGAAGCCCGGCAGCCTAACACCAAACACCCATGCGGCCATCCCACTCGACTCCGGCGTGGCCCGCTTCACCATTCCCAATGACAATCCATTTGTCGGTGCCACCACATTCCTCGGCGCGGCAGTGACACCGGCGAGCGTCCGCACCGAGTTCTGGGCCGTCGGCTTGCGCAATCCGTGGCGTTTCAGCTTCGACTCTCTGACGGGCGAACTCTGGGCGGCAGACGTCGGCTCAAACACTTACGAGGAGGTCGACATCATCGCGAAAGGCTCCAACTATGGCTGGGCATTCCGCGAGGGAAATCACAACGGACCCAAGTCCAGCAGCGCCCCCGCCAATTTTGACACCGGCGGATTCAAACTGCTAGCGAATATCTAGAGGAGGATTCGTTCCGTCTGGTTGGTTGTATGGTTTAGTTGGTCCT
>JAYWDF010000459.1:0-1804 GCA_043779985.1 Akkermansiaceae bacterium
CTGACCGGACAAGCGATGGATGTGCTGGATCTGTTGGTGGAAGCGTCCTACGCCCGCGACAAGGCGGAGATCCTCGCCACCGCGAACCGCAAGATGGAAGTCCTGCGCTGGACCGTCCGCATGGCCAAGGACCGCAAGCTGTTCACCGCCGCGCAATTCGAGTTCAGCGCCCGCGCCCTCAACGAATGCGGCCGGATGGTCGGCGGCTGGATCAAAAGCCGAGGCGGTGGTTTTCAACCGCCAAGCCCCGCCTGAACCCAAAAGTGGCCAAGACTCACAAGCACCTCTGGCAGAAAGTCACCAGCCTCGGCAACCTGATGCAGGCCGCGAACCTCGCGATGCGTGGCCGCCGCAGTCTCGCCCCCGCCGCCGGATTCTTTGCCGAGTGGGAACTGGAATGTGTGAACCTCGCCGAAGAGCTGGAGAACGGTAGCTACAAGCCCGGCCCATACCGCTATTTCAAGATCTACGAACCCAAGGAACGGATGGTCGCCGCCGCGCCATTTCGTGACCGGGTGGTCCATCACGCACTGGTCCGCGTGCTGGAACCCTTGTTCGAGCCGCGTTTCCTCGAAGACAGCTTCGCTTGTCGCAAGGGCAAGGGTACCCACGCCGGAATGCGCCGCGCCCTCCACCACGCCGCCCACCATCCCTTCGCCCTCAAGTGCGATCTGAAGCGCTATTTCCCCTCCATCGACCACGGCATCCTTACTGGCGAGATCTCCCGCGTGGTGGCGGATGTCAGAGTGATGGATCTGGTCGGGAAAATCCTCGGCAGCCACCGCGATGGGGTGCGCCGGGAGTATGGCGACGATCTGTTTGATTTCACCGATCATCCGCGCGGCCTGCCGATCGGAAATCTAACCAGCCAGTTCTTCGCGAACATCCACCTGGACCGCTTCGATCATTTCGTGAAGCAGGAGCTGCGTGTGCCAGGCTACGTGCGCTACGTGGATGACTTCATCCTCTTTGGCCCGGACCGCGCCAGCCTTCACCACTGGGGCAAACAATGCCGCGAGTATCTGGCCGCCCGCCGGATGGAACTCCACCCGGACAAATACCGGCTCTGCCGCACGGCGGAGGGCGTGGACTTCTGCGGCTTCGTAGTGCGGGCGGACGGGTGCGTGAGATTGCGCTCCAGCGGCGTGAGGCGCTTCCGCAAACGCTACCTAAGGATCAAGCACGAGTGGATGGTCGGCCAACGCGAAGCCTCCGATCTTCGCGATGCCGTGCGCTCGTGGATCGCCCACGCCAGCCACGCCCACACTTGGCGCTTGCGGAGCAAAGTGCTCGGATCATGATTTCCGCCATGGGCACCCGGCATCAAAGCGACGTGGTTCGTCGCGCGGGCTGCGGGGCGGTTCCTGGAACAACAACTCGAACAACCTGCCCGCGTCCAACCGCAACAACAACACGCCCACGAACCAGAACAACAACATCGGGTTCCGTGTCGCCAGGCCCCCGGCCCGTCCCACGGAAACGCGGGGCGTCAGTCAGGTCTGAAACGGCCAGATCCACAGGGGTGGTGAAAAGCCCCTGTGGCCGTACCGTCTCGGGGACCAGCCTTGTGTCCAGAGCGGATTGAAAACTCCGGTCGAATAAGCCAAAGCACCGGAGACGGCTGGTAGCGCAAGCGAAGGCCGTCTCCGGTGCAGGATTGCTTTTTTGCCCTTTGCTCTTTGCCCATCTTGGATTTACGAAGGACGCCATGCGATTGAGGCTGCCCGAGCGGGTGATCGAGTTTCCCCGGCGACCGCTGGTGATGGGGATCGTGAATGTGAACGACGATTCGTTTTCCGGCGAC
>JAYWDF010000460.1:0-1802 GCA_043779985.1 Akkermansiaceae bacterium
TCCTTGGACACGTCGTTCACCGATTTGCTCTCCAGCAGCATCGACTACCCGGACTCTGACAACGATGGAATCGCAGACGCTTGGGAAATGAAATATTTCAACGGTCTCGGCGTGGCCTCCGCGATCACCGACTCCGATCACGACGGCCAATCCGACCTCGCCGAATACAGATCCGGCACCCTGCCTGATGATGCCGAATCCATGTTCCGCATGATACGGCAAAATTATAACGAGAACCACACCAAGGTTGATCTGGAATTCACTTCATCCACGGGACGCCTCTATCGAATCGAACACAACACCGACCTCGCGGGGCCGTGGACGGATTCCGAATACGGCGTTTTCTCGCCCGATGCAGCCTCCTCCACCCATCGCATCGTGAATTTCCAGACTAACAGCCTAATGTTCTTCCGCGCCGTCGCCATCCGCCCGCTCCCATAATTCCATACACAACCATCCATCCGATGAGAATCCTCCTTGCCTCCACCGCGTTTGCGCTGCATTCCGCCCCCTGCCTCGTCGCCCAAGGCGAGCTGGCCCCGATTGCAGCACCCGGGCCGGTGATGAAATCGCTTGATCAGATCGAAGCTCGTATCGCCATTCCCAAAAGTCCCTCTATATCTACCGCTGGGCCGCATTATATCATAAATAACTCTGGCTCATATTATCTCACCGGCAATATCGAGGTCACCACCGGAAACGGCATCAACATCGCAGCCAGTAATATTACTCTGGACCTCAACGGGTTCGCGCTAATAAGCAAGAAAGTTAGTCCTGCCACGGGTAATGCCATAGATATCGAAGCGAATTTACGCAGTATCGAAATCAAAAACGGACGAATCATCGGCGGGACTGATCGCGTATACAATGGCGGCGAACTTTGGAACGCAACCTTCAGCAATCAAGGTTGGGCATATGGCGTCAGGGATCGAGGTCAGGCGACTGGGCAAGGTGGCGCAGAAGGAGTCGTCCTTTCCTATCTTACCGTAGAAAAGTGTGGAGTTAGTGGCATAACGCTAAGCGGATCGAGTTCGCTACAAAACGTTTCTGCGACAAGTAACGGCAACGCCGGTATCTACGCATACAATGGCAGTGTAAGCAGTGTCAATGCTTCTAGTAACGGAGGTTTTGGCGTTTACGTATCCCATGGTAGCGTCATCAACGCCACCATCTCCAGCAATGGAAGTGACGGGATCAGTGCATCTAATGGTAGCGTTAACAATGTCACAGCTTCTAGCAATAGAGGATTCGGTATAAACTCATCAAATGGCAGTGTGATCAATAGCGCGGCGTCCAAGAATGGAAGGTCCGGTATATATGCACCTTCTGGAAGCATTAATAATGTCACAGCTTCTAGCAATGGGGAATCCGGCATCTCTGCATCAAATGGTAGCGTGATAAATAGCTGTGCATTGGGCAATTTCCTGAGCGGTATCCAAGTTGGTGTAGGTGTTGCGGCCCATTGCGCGGCAAGCAATAATAGCACTAATCCTGCAACGTCGGATAAGAATATTGATGTCAGCGCTGGCGGCGCGCGAGACGCCTGCGTCCCGGCAAGTGAGTAATTGCATGTTCCGGGTTCTTCTCCGGGGCCAATCAACCACTAATTTAAAACGGACCGAAATAATCGAGAAACCTGCTTGCAACGTTGCTTTTGCCAGTAATTCTCTGACAGTTCTCTCAAGGCTTCGGAAATCTTCAAAACTCTCAAACCACAACCACAAGCATATGGCTCGCACGCGCTGGATTGTCCCATGGAAAGACTCGACGGAGAAACCGGTTTTCTACCACTGCATTTCGCG
>JAYWDF010000461.1:0-1800 GCA_043779985.1 Akkermansiaceae bacterium
TCGTCGATACTGATGCTAACGGAATTTTTGGGGTTTTCCGGGGGAGGATTCTGAGTCGTTGGACCTGGGGCCTGCACGAGAGAAAATGCAGATGGCTGCTCCGTGCCTACCGCTTCGTCGTGGTTGGGATGTGCCGTGGCAGTCGCACAAAAAAGTATGGTTGTCCCCAGCGTGATGGAGACGTGGTGAAGTTGACGGAGGGGCATGGTCAAATAGCCGAGGCTCTCGCTTGGGGCGTGTGAGGAGCCGCACCATCACTGGCGCGGCTCCTAGTTTTTAGGGGAGAAATGGGATTATTCGACAGGTGGGCCATGAGGTGGCCCTCCATCACCGGGAGCGCCTGATGCTCCACCTTGCGGGCGGCCGCTTGGCGGGCGGAGCGGGCGATACTCGTCTTCGGTGAGGGTTCCGTCGCCATTCTTGTCGAGCTTCTTGAGCGAGTCAGTGGCTCTGTTAAGTTCCTCCGCATCGATGGTGCCGTCTTTGTTCAAGTCAAGGGCTCCAATGAGCGGACTGGACATCCGTGGCCCGCCTTGGCCACCCGGTGGGTGCTGGCCGCCAGCAGGGCCGCCTGGGGTAGGCGGCGTTTCCTGCGCGTTAAGAAATGTGGAACACGCGCCGAAACTCAGCGCGAGAAGGATACTTGGTCTTTTCATGATGGTTTGTGGTTGGGGATACGACGAGTCAACACCATAATTGTTAAGGTTTGATTCAGAAGGGTTGGCGGAATTGTAAAAAGTCTGTAAAAGTCGGTTTTCGGGAAAGCCCGGCCATTGGGCAGGGGAAGGTCGTGATTTTCGCAGGTGTCTTGCAACCGCGCGCGGGTCAATCGTTAGTTGCGTTTGACTCGGTAAAAGCGCTTTTGATTTGCCGGAAGCAATGCCGCGCCTGCGTCAATGGTAGAAGTCTGGGTGATGACGGTATCGGGTGCAGGCAGCGAGGTATTCACTGCTGCGGAAAGAGCGGGATTTAGCGTGGTCCAGGTTTGTAAATTGTCGGAGGCTTCCACTCGATAGGATCCCCCTTCGACACTGCTCCAGGTGAGCGTGACGTTCCCGCTGGAGGGATTGACGATCGGTGTGGCCATGACCTCTTGGGCGTTCAATCCGCCGCTGTTGAAGAGCTCGGTGACTCCTGTCGTGGGAACCGTCACGTTCATGGAGGTTCCGGATTTGGTGCCGTAGTATTGCTTTCCCAGCATGTAAGGGAACGCAGGGTTGCCATTGGCATCGATGGTGACGAAGTAGGCGTAGGTGCCACTTGGAAACTCCGGGGTTACGCAATTGCGGCCGTTGTATTGATCTAGGTCAAAGGATCCTGTTGGTCCCTGGCTCTGGCCGCGGTCACCGAGGAAGTCGTAATCCCCGATGTACCGACCCAGCGAATAGGTCGTCGAGCCGTTGACATAGTTAGTGGCCGGACCGTATAGAGTTGCTGGAGTTGTGCCGGTGAAGACGTAGTCACCATTGCTGAGCGTTTGGCTGGAATAGTTCGCCAATGTTGCAAAGCCTTCGGCAATGGCCGCCCACTTTGGCAGTGTGGTGCGCTTGGTCGTCCCGCCGACGGTGGTGGTTGTGATGTCCGTGATTCCGTAAGTCGTGCTGTTTGCGGAATTTCGAAGAACGAAGCCGCTGCGCATGCGACTTACTCCGCTGTTCGGAAGCAGCGGGGAGGCGTAGCCATAGGGGCCGTAGATCGGGAACCCGTCGTAGGACCAACCGAGGATGGAAGAGGATTTTTTTCCGTTAAAACGTTAAAATAGATTGGTGCTGGTTGATCGGGCGATGTTCCGACATCGCC
>JAYWDF010000462.1:0-1799 GCA_043779985.1 Akkermansiaceae bacterium
TGCCAGCGCCGGGATGGCCATGAAGCTGATCGCGCTGGCGCCCGTCGCAAACATGCTGATGCCCGCCGCCCACCATTTGATCTTACGGTTTCCAAGCGAAAATTCGGCACTGGATTCCTGTTTCGAAAAATAGAAGCCGATGCTGGCAAGGACGACGAAATAGCCGATGACCACCGCATAGTCGATGATTGCCAATTTCCTCATCATTCTTGGAAATGTCACTTCCTGGCTACCTTCGCGGCCGACGAGCCACACGCCCGGATCCATTTTCAAGGCAAAGAAGTCCCCGGCGGGCAGTTTCTTGTCGAAAGGACACCATGCATCCGTAACGGTATGATATAGCCAGGCCCGATCATCCTTCCGGGTGCCAGCATTTACCGGAGGCAAGCCCTGAACCATTTCATCCTGAATGCCACCCACCAGCATCACACTGGCTTGCCCCATGGCGACGGCGGATGCCCGGGCGCTCGGATGCGGCAGGTCGCTGACCCGCTTCCACCCGATGTAGCTGGTCGCTTCGATCGGTTGTGGCCGATAGACCCAGGATTCGTTGGAAACCCGGAGGTCCGGCTGGATTCCCCCGAACACGCAGAGCATCCCATACTGTTCTGTCACTCCGAAGAACGCCCGTGGGGAATTTGGAAAAGCCTCTCCCTCGAGCCATCCGGCGGCCGGGATTCCATTGGCGAGATCCAGCTTCCAAAGCCTTTTCTCGAACACGACGGGATCCACCGAGGATAGACCGCCGAACACATAAAGCGTCGTCCCGATCATCGCCGCGCCCGCGCCTGCCAATGGCCGGGGCAAATCCGGGAGATGCTCGGACACGACCGTTCCCGAATCATCGGCGCTCAATACCGACATGGTTCCAACCGGCTTCCCACCCACCATGCCGCCTGCCACGATCAGGCGGCCCTCCCACTTCGCGGCAGCCGCCCAGACCGGAACGGTCACCGCCGATTCCTTCCACGGCACTGCGCCGCCCTTTTCCGAGGACACCGGACAGGTCCAAATGGAAAGTGCGCCATCGGCACGAAGCGTCAGTGGCACGGCGGCGGCGAGCAGGTATTTTCCTGCCTTTCCAATCAACCCGCCCTCCGTGGACGTCGGGAGCGCCGACACCACCGAGGATTTCAGCTCGATTTTCTGGGCGACTCCGGTGGTTGTCCCTGCCAAAGCGGCGCCCGGCGCCAGCGTGAGAATGATTTGACAGATCCGCGTCAATCGGCGGGATCCAGCCTTCCAGCCTTGGGATTCATCGGGGTTTTTCATGTAGCGGGTATTTCAGCCAGGTTCTGGGCATTGACGTTTCATCAGTCGCGTCGAAAAAGAACAGCCCTTTTCGAGCGGAAACTCACGATCTGTCTCCAGACGCATTTCGCGTTGGCATGAGTTCTTAACAAGCTCCCAGCCCGCTCACTAGGGCCGATTTGCGTCACCCACGGTGGATTTTGCGTCACAGGCAGCGGCAATGAACCGGCCATCAACCCAATGACGATTTCCACGAAGCGATTCTAACGGTCTCTTTCGACTGGAGCGGCATGCATGCGCCCTACGTCATCGCGACCGAAAACGACGTCATGAACGAGCCGTCTGGCTGACCGCGAGCACCAAGCCAGCGCCGTGCCTGTGAATTCCACACCGCATTTGCTTTAACAATGAAAGACTCTACCGAGGCGGACCCGGAAAATCGGGCCAGTGGCTAAGAGCCTGTCTTAATAATACAAGATTTCTGAATTTTAATCTGTACTAGTTTGGTCATGTATTGGAGAAACTCGGCATGGCCAGTTATCCAAGCA
>JAYWDF010000463.1:0-14631 GCA_043779985.1 Akkermansiaceae bacterium
TGTGTGAAATGCAGATGACGTATTCGAGCCGCTTCTCGCGGATCGCAATCTCATACGGGAGGTGGTCCACAAAATTGTGGATCCACGCAGCTCTCTTTCCCGCTTTGATATCAAGAGTCTTAAAAATCTCAGAGGCGAAGCCGTTAGCGATGAATACATCAACGATTCCAATCTCATGCAATCGCTCTGAGATTTCATCAGGTGATTCCGTATTGATATAGCGCGTTTTGCCAAAAATTCCGCTCTCGCTGCGGTTCAACACAATCACTTCGTATCCGAGTTGGCTCAAACCATGGCTCGCTAGGACCAGCGCACTGACCGTGCCGGAGGCTCCGATCATCAGGTAATTAACAACGTTAGCCGCCGCCGCTTCACCACAATAGAAGACAATTCTCAAGAGCGACTCCCGGTTGCGTCCGACGTTAGGTTCTGGATGCTTCCGCAGCGGACGCCCATCCAACTAAAATCTTCGGCGACTTTCTGAATGCTGGTGTGAGTTTCATGAGTTTCTAACCCACCGCGACTCTTCATCCTTGCCACGCAATCTATAACTATGGAGGGCATCACGGTTAGCGCTAAATAGGCGAGACTGGTCGCAGATGGCAGCGCTCTGGATTCGGTGGCCCCCTTCAATATCCACTTCCAATAGGCTCCTCGATCTTTTAGCCGGAATAGCGAATCATAGGCAGTCTCCTTATAACGAAGGCCTGATAGTCGGCGATGAAAATCCTCAACTTGGCAAAACAGCTCGGCATCCACATGCTCTTTCTGCTTTAGCAGAATTTCCCGGTCGTCAGCATTATTCAACGTCGGATCTCTTGATATTTGATCTGGCCGCGTACGATACTTAATCAACGGCTCAGAGACCGAATGAATCTCATATTCGCGGGCGATTCTCAGATAGAGATCGAAATCCTGCGAACAGATCAAGCTCTCGTCAAATCCTCCCACCCGCTCGAATACATACTTCGGAATCATGATCGAAGAGCAGGTGCCTATAAAGTTTCCGAAGAGCAAGTAACGATAGATTATTCCGTTCGCTTCATGAACCTTGCCCCCGAGTATTGTCTCGTCCTGAATCATAAACTGGCCAGTGTAGATCAAGCCGATCCGCTCCTTGATGGGTAATCCCTTGATCACGCGAAGCTGCTTAGCGATCTTTTCGGGAAGCCAAATATCATCATCATCAAGAAAGGCAATCCACTCTCCCTTGGCTTCGCGAATTCCGCGATTTCTTGCCGCACTGGGACCGGCATTGGCCTGCCGAATGTAGCGGACACTGGGGAAGTCGGCACAGATAAATTCGATTGCCTGCCCCGGCGAGCCGTCGTCCACAACAATCACATCGAGATCACGGTGGGTCTGGCTCAAAATTGATTCAATAGCTGCCCTCACATAATTCGAGTTATAGGCAGGAATGACAACCGAGACTAGCATGATAGCAATTGAGGAATGACGAGAATCATGATGCGAAGGCTAAACTCACCATTTCCGGCGAGAAAACTTTCCGTATAGTAAAGGGGAGATCCAGATGAGAACACTGCGAATCCGACTCTTGAGATTCCCACCTGAAATCAATCCCTCGCGCCCGAGAGACCGCGCCAACGGAAACTTCCCAAGCACAGCCGCTAGTTCTGCCCAGCGACTCACGAAATAACCATGGTTTGCTCGTAGAATCCGTGCGACTTGCGGATCGCGGACCAGCATCGCCCAGTAAAATTCGGCTTGCACACGGGTGTAACATTCAAACCGAACTGCAGCCGCGCTCGCCTCGTTATTATCCGATAAGCCGCAGCGGTTGCCCTTACGACAAATAGTCATCAGGGTCTGGTTAACCACAGAATATCCATAGCTCATCACCAGCCGATAGACTAACTTGGTATCTTCTGCCACTCGCAGCGATTCATCGAACAACCCGACTCGCAGCAACGCACATTTCTCCACGAGCAGCGACTGAATATACGGGTGACGGGGATGCCGGAAAAGACGGTAGTCTGTCGGTGGATAGGACTTGCATTCTCCTAACACTAAGCTCGGATCCATCAGCTCAAGGTCGTCCAGTCGTCCTCCCGCATCATTTTCGCAGCCAGAGAAACAAACCTTCGATCCGGTCTTCTCAACACATGCAATCTGCTTAGCCAGCTTCTCAGGATGCCATTCGTCATCGGAGTCCAGAAATGCAATCCAATCACCCAACGCCGCGTTCACGCCATGGTTTCGCGCCGCGCTGACCCCTTGATTTGCAATTCGGAGATACCGTACGGGCGGCTTTAATTCCGCGAAGCATTTCTCGGTATCGTCAGTAGAGCCATCGTCTATTACCAAGATTTCAAACACCTCGGCAGTTTGAGCACGAACACTCGCCACGGCCTCCATGACTTCCACCCGTCGGTTGTAAGTGGGAATGACGACGCTTATTTTAGGCATGAATCTATGAGCGAAAGAAACTAAAGTTGATTTGAAAAGTTTGGGCTAACTGCAAGGTCTAGCCTAGGAATTTAGCATTAGGCATGCTTCCACAGCTTTCCCCACTCGTGGTGCAATGGCGTCCCAATTTAGCTCACGGTCAAATAAGTCTCGAGCATGATTTGCCATAGCTTCTCCATGACTCGGACCTTGAATGAGCGTGGCGCACGCTGAAGCAAAGTCATCGGGAGTATCCGCGAGCATCAACTCTCGCCCGCTTGTGACCACGTAGCCATGCGCACCCAGTGAAGTTGACACTACCGGGCATCGGCAACTGAATGCTTCCGCAATCTTAATCCGGGTGCCACCGCCCACGAGGATTGGAACAACTGTCATCGACCAAGTCCCAATTTCAGCCGCACTATCTTCAACAAATCCCAAGCCATCAATGTCAGATCCGTCTTCGGCAATTCCATGGTCGGTTTCAGCACCGATTAGACGTAGCCGTGCCAAAGGGTGAGTTCTCTTAATTAAGGGCCACACCTCACGAATGAACCACTGCAGACCTTCAACATTGGGAGCATAGGTAAGCGTTCCAATAAATCCAATTCGAGGTGGATCAGACAACGCACGAACCATCGAAACGTTTGGTGAAATAAATCCATTAGGAATGGGATGAATGCGAGAGTCCCCACCTAGGTAGGTGCGATCCACCTCACTGCATACTCCCAAGATTCCGAAACGCTTTAGCAATACTTTTTCCCTTCGTTTCCATAAGAAGGATTTGCGGATCATCCTAACTTTAGCAAGCCAGCTACAAGCTTCACGCGCCCGGGCGGCAAAAAACTGGCTTGGGACATCATCAATATCCAAGATCGCATTGGGCCATTCACGCTGACCGAGACAATTGGGAATTGCAACTCCCTGAAACCATACCAAGTCGAATTGTTTTACTCGGCTTGAGAACTTGGAGAAGTCGTCGTCACTGAGTCGCATGCCCTCAGTATCGCTGCAATACGGATCGAATTCACTGCGAAGCCTAGAAGCTAAAGATTGAGAAGGCAGGGACAAAAATTCGAAGACTTCTAGGAGATTGAAGTCTTTACGCGTTCTTTCAAGTGCGTCCTCCGCGATCTTGCCAAACGGCAGCAAGATCATTCCGAGGTCTCCATAGGTTTTCAGAATCCGAGCCAAATGCAATGTCCTGAGTTGTGCGCCATACACTTGCCCGTAAGGACAATGAGCGGTGATAAATAATATTTTTGGCATTCTGTGTTCGCGCCCAAAACGATTCTCTCGGTGACTATTGATTCGGCGTTAGTTTAGTTTTCACCGGCTGATTCTCATACTAACGACCGCTCTTAAATGACGAGAGTTTAAAGCGACAGGAGGCCCAGCGAGCGACTCTCTTCAGAACGGGTTCTGGCTTCCCCCGTTTGCCATACTGCAATAGTTTCCCAAATTTCTTAGCCACTGTTTCATTTTCAGTCCAATCATCAGTAAAAAGTCTCGCTAGAATTTCCTGAGTCCTAGGGTTCTTACTCTGGTACTTCGGAAGATAGCCATCCGGGAAATAGGGTATTTCCATATTCCAAGGGGCCAACTTGTTGGCTGATATTCTGTATGCCTCAAGTTCTGGATTGATCACCTTTGCAAAGCCCGAAAGGGCGGACTGACATTTCAAAAGATATTTACACCGAGATAGCAGTAGGCAGTCCAAAACTGCGTGATCCCCTTTTTCAAAGCTATTTTGAACTTTAAGATTTTTGTGATGAATCACCTCGCCGGAACTGACGATTTGAATTCCAGGGTATTTCGCTCGAAGCCTATCGCAAAATGAAATTTCATCGCTCGCAATTAGGATGGTCCGAATCTCAGGATGCGCTTCAAGAAAGTCTTCCGTCAGATCCATGAAGTCCTCTTGAGATACAAAATTAGTTTCGACTGACGATTGGTTCTTGTCTGTTCCTCGATAGTGTAAACCTAGTGCTGCATCAAGATTTGGAAATGAGTCAGCCCGTTCAATGATTCGTCTTGGAATCCGAAAATATTTTTCCCACAGGCCGCTGACATAGCTCCAGTCATTTCCAAGAGCCACCGTTGCGTGTTTCCGCAATCTTTTCAGACTTACATTTTTAGTTCTGCGGGTCGGGGCCTCTAAATCGTAGTTTAGTTCCAGCAGTCCCGGAATCACCAGATAGTCATTCTCAGGACTTCCATACAGCATGGAGCGTATTGCCCATGCGGGCTTAATTTTCTTTTCATCCAAATAGGGCAAAACTTCGAAGACAAAGAGAAAGACCTGCCCGAATAGACCTTCCCTAAGGTCCCGAGGTCTCGAAATGATTCTCATTTGCTGCTTCGTGCCTGACATATTATATGGGCCGGGACTGTCTCTAATTGCCAGCTCTCTTTATTGTCATGGTGCTCGATCAAACGCTGAGTTCAATCATTCACAGCCTCAAGAAAGATCTGCTTATGAAATAGATGTTCGAATTTGCGAAATGTAAGCCGATTCATTACCGCAGCCTTACCCGCAATCTCAAAAGCTGGCCGAACTTCACGAACTCGATAGCCGCTCTTTTCGAAAAGGTTTCGATAGTCTCTCAATCCGAACCAACGAAGGTGAGTCTCGTCGAAGACGCCCGAAGGGTGATATTGCCAACCGCCTCCCAGCAGACTTCGAATCACGGAGTGATGGCAGACATTAGGAGACCCAGCCATTACAACTGCACCCTTCTTTAAGAAAGGTCTAAGCTTTTTAAGCGCGGCCCATGGGTCAACCAAATGCTCCAAGACTTCACTCATAATTAAAACATCGAAAAACCCATCTTGAAAATCTAGGTCATCTTCCTCGATATCGCCAACAACCACATGATGCCCGCGTTCCCGCGCGAGTGCTGCCGCACTTTTTGAGATCTCGACCCCATAGCACTCCCCGCATTTTTTAGTTTCTAGCGCATACTGAGAAGTATCGCCATTACCACTGCCTATTTCCAGCAGCTTTCCATTAGGATTTGCGGGAAGCCGATCCACAAAATCAGTTCTTGCACCCGCAAAGTAACATACAGATTTTTGATCGTAGGCTGCTTCCTTTTTGAGATCAACGGTCATGTGATGGGTCGGTATTAGTGATTGGCGATTAGGTGTGCCCTGTTGAGCAGATTCGAACAAAGTGTGAGTCATTGTTGGCGTTGGGCGAGGGTCATCTAGGCCTTAAGAATGGCAAGCGTCATGATCGAAGCTCGTCTCTCACTACCTCAAGATACTGTCTGCCCCATTTCCGGCCAGGTTCCAGATAATTGCCTTCCGCCCACTCATTCCAAGATTTGAGGAAAACCAGCCGCTCCTCCGGTGGTCTTTCCTGCACAGACTCAATTGCTTTTTTCAGCAGAGGTCGAAATCTCTCAGGAGTCGCCCCGGTTAGCACGAGACCCCGTCGCTCACTCCTTGGGGTATTGTCCCAGTTAGGAAGTGCGCATGGAATTTCAAAGTCTCCATAGGTCGATTGTGCTAAAGTCCCCTTTACACATTCCTCATAGGAAACGCGGCGGGGGCCTACTTCCTGACCTGGGATGGATTTGCGCAGCTTGCTCGCAGCCCGAGCTAGTAATGATTCTTTGGAAGATCGTCCGTTGGAAGCGCTGGATACAAAAGTAAAGGGTTCGGATGCCATACCCGCGTCGTATAGCCGACGATTGGGATCGGCGGGATCGCCAAAAACTCCAACTAGGTATAACCCGGGAAGTCCATTCATTTTGGCCAACTCCCGCCAATGATTTAAGACGTGCTCTGTATCTGGTAGATCGTCGGGTCGGTAGATGAGAAAAATTGGACGCCCATCCACCTTCATATAGCGGGGATCCTTGAAAGCCTTTAATAGAAATTCAAAATGTCTCTCATGATCCTCTAGCGATGGGTAGGTTTGTTGGATCAATACCTTGCTGTCCAGTCCGTGCCAAACTCCAGACCATGTCATATTTGCCCAAGCCAAGCAAAATGGGTGATCTGGTTTACCTGATTCCAATACGTCTTGGAAAACCTTGTCGAGGATTCGCCGGCCATTGCCGAACCAGTAATGCCAGTAGGCGAAGCCTTCGACTCCGTAATCTTGGGCAAGGTTAGCCTGGGCTTCTCTCGTTTCAGACACCCTCAAATCATAGAATCCAAGTTCACTTGGTAGGTCTGGCTGCTCGTGCCCCGCGAAGAGCGGCTTGGCCTTAGTCACATTTGTCCACTCAGTGAATCCTTTCTCCCACCACTCATCATTTTCAGCGATGGGATGGAATTGCGGTAAATAAAAAGCCACTGCGCGCGCTTTATAGTTCGAATCAGTATCTGTCATATCACATTGAAAGCAGTAAAACTCTTAATCTGGTGCAGTCGCTTGGGTGAATGGCCGGACTCGCTATCGGCTACTAGTATCAGTTTGCGCAAATTGGGAAGTTTACGCTCTGCATAACTGCAGTCGGCGCTCCTCGCGTCTCCTCAAGGATTTGGAGGATCTGAGGACAAATCTTTGCTGGAGTAAACTTGGAGAAAAGTTCACACGCTCTGGCCCCATCCAAAGCCAACTTGCACCTGTCTTGGTAGTATTCTCGGATCACGTTGGCCATCGCTTGGATATCCATGTAGGGCACCATCTTTCCTCCTCCCTCTACCAGAACCTCCTCGGTACCAGTTGCTCCTTCGAAACAAATGATGGGTACGGATGATTGGCCGACTTCAATGCAAACCAAAGGAAACGGATCTTCCCGAGAGGTCATTAGAAATACATCTATTTCTTTGAAGAAGCTTCCAGGATTCTCGGTTTGACCCACATACCTAACATTTTCAAGCCCAGCCTTGCGAATATCTTCCTCGATAACTGCCCGCTCGAATTCTGGAACCATGCCGATCCAAATAAATTCAATTGCCATATCTGGAAAATGATTTTTGCAGTGGGTGGCCACCATAAGGAAGAACTCAGGGCCTTTTCTCCAGTCCACTAAGCCCGCTCCTCCCACCGTAAAGATTGGATTCTTGCGTGGTTCACGGGCCTCCAGCAATCTGTCATGGGCCGTGGAAAACTCGTAAACCACATCAATCAAATCTGGATCTATCCCTAATTTGATGAGATTCCGCGCCACCAAGTGCGAGGCCGCAATGAATCGATGCACATCTTGAGCGTAGTCTAGGAAATCGGGTGCAAAGCGATTAGCGGCAAGCATCCCCTCATGGATATGCGCAATGATTTTCGGAGAACCCATGTCTGAACGAGAAAGCACCACCGCCGCACGCACCGAGGCAATCGTATTTGCATAGATCAAATCATAACGATTACCTGTCAGTTTGGCGGCGAGCACGGAGAGTCGGTCAAGTCTCTCAAGCTTCACTCGAAGAAGCTTCCGAAGTCTCCGAACACCGGATCTCTCATCACCCACAACGTGGACAGCACCGACTTCTTCGAATTTCCCAAGCATTTCTCCACCCGCTAAACAGACTGTTTCAAATGTCGTGGCTGTATGGTCGCGTAACCACTTCAGAAAGTGAAGGAGCACAATCGGAGCACCCGTCCGGGATGCATCATGGGTGATGAACAGAATCTTCATATCAACATTCGACTTATTAGCGACTCAAGTGATTATTTGTCCCCCGTCATTTATTTAGGCGATTTGGGTTTGCACTCATGAGCCTGGATCGACGCGGTAGCCGAAAATATTCAATTGCATATCCATCCCAAGGTGGCTGGAGACTTCTAGAAAGGGCTTAGGAGAAGCATTGAGATGATGAATTTGCAATCGAAAGCCCGCTTCGGTAAGCGTCTGGATCAATCTGCCAAGGGTTTGGGGCCGACCCTCGAAGGAATGATATTCAATGAATATATTCTTCACCCGAGACAGACAGGGAGAGATATCAGCCAGTACTTCATCTTCAGCGCCCTCAATATCAATCTTCAAGAGATCGACGTCTTCATGCAAATAATCCAGAAGTCGGACGGTGTGAATCTCAATAAATGCAGCCTGTGAGTTGTTGTTAATACGCCCGGCATCAGCTCCCTCGGAATGGAAACGAAGGATGCCTTCTGATTTCCACACGCCCTTCTCGACTAGCTCAACATCGGTGAATCCTGCTTGGGCAAGATTATCTCGCAAGTATGCGAAGATTTTGGGATCAGGCTCAAAGGCGGTAATTCGGGCACTCGGAAATTGTTTGCGGAAATAAAGGCTGCTGACTCCTACGTTAGCACCGCAATCCAAAATCCGCGGTCTCGTCGTGGTGGATTTTATTTTATAGATTTCGCGATCAAAGATTTCTTCCCAACTCGCCATGAATGAAGCGGCATCGGGAATTCTGAAGGGTGACCCAGGCAGATTAGTCTGGGTTTCGACATAGCGCGGAATTTGAGCCAAGCGGTTCCGTTCCTTAGATTCACTGCTTCCAGCACTGCTGCCGGGTGCCGTGACGCGATGAACGAGCCGCTTGATTCTCTTGGAAAATTCAATCATGGTTTGTCTTCGAAATCTGATGGGAAAACTCGCACTGATAGATTCCAGGAAAGGTTTCGGTGTGGTTGGTGTTGGAGACATCCTGATGAACCTCAAATCCACCCGCGTCTCTCACAAAATCCACATCTTCGGTGCCACCCCGGCCTAGCCACAGTTCGACCACGTAGTTGCCTGGTTTCAGCAGGAGTGACTCCAGCACAAATTTAACAGATGCTTTACCACCCGGTGCCAATGACAAGAACTCACCTTTCAATGCAGTGTTTACGTCGATCAGGCGGAAGTTGTTGCCGTCATAAATTGTCACTGCGACATTTGAGCTTCTGAGTTCCTTGGTGGCAGTAATTTCAACTTTGATTTCGACAGTCGAGCCGGTCACGATTTGGTCGATCCCGGTTCCAGATTCAGGAGCGGCGGAAATGGATAGCTGAGTGAAGTGCGCCGCACCTGAGCCGGTGCGAGGTTTATCAATCAACTTAGCATTTGACTGCGAATCACCGCCGATCTGATCCTCCATGTATTTACCAACGAGACTTCTAGCAGTGCCGGAGTCCACGAGTTTTCCATTCTGGATCCAAGCCGCCGTATCGCAGAGCGTGACCACGGCACTCATGTTATGACTTACAAAGATGACTGTTCGGCCATGACCTGCGACATCCTTCATTTTGCCAAGACACTTCTTCTGGAATTCGGCATCACCCACGGCGAGCACCTCATCCACAATCAATATCTCGGGTTCGAGGTGAGCCGCGACGGCGAAGGCAAGACGGACATACATGCCGGAAGAGTAGCGTTTGACGGGAGTATCGATATACCTTTCACAACCCGAGAAGTCCACGATCTCGTCGAACTTCGACCGAATTTCTGCCTTACGCATTCCGAGGATTGCTCCATTGAGGAAGATGTTCTCCTTCCCGGTCAGTTCGGGATGGAAACCGGTGCCCACCTCTAACAATGAGGCGATCCGACCTTTAATCTTGATTTGGCCGGTGGTGGGCGTGGTGACCCGTGAGAGAATTTTTAGCAACGTACTTTTGCCAGCTCCGTTGCGACCAATGATTCCCAATACTTGCCCCTGCTTTACATCGAACGAAATATCTTTGATTGCATAGACATAATCAGAATCGCCTTTGGTGGAGCGATCATTCGCTTGACCCACTTGCAGATAGGGGTCCTCTTTTCCACGGATTTTATGCCACCAGCGGTTGACGTCGTGGGACAGAAACCCGGTGCCTACCTCACCAATCCGGTAAAGTTTAGACACATTGTCAATTGAGATCGCAGTGGACATTGGCGGAGTGTAAAGCTGGTGGGTGGAGAGATATATCTTCAGACGGTGTCCATGAAGGTCTTTTCCACCTTATTGAAAATGACCACTCCTACGAATAGCAAGAGGGCCGTGAAGGCAGCCGAGAAGCCCAACGCGGACCATGGGATGGGGCCACCTAGAAAGATCGCGCGGAACGCTTCGACTGGCGCGGTCATCGGGTTGAGCTGAATAAGCCAGCGCCACTTTTCAGGAATGCTGCTCATCGGATAGATAACCGGTGTGCCGTACATCATCAGTTGCACCCCGAAAGCAATTAGGAAGGTGAAATCCCGATATTTGGTGGTCAGCGAAGAGACCACGATCCCCGCACCGAGTCCAAGTGCTGCCATTAGTAAAATAAGTGCGGGAGTTAGAACGAGTATCATGCCCCACTGCGGGTAGATGGGCGCACCCATTGCGAGGTAATACAATAATACGCCAAGGAACAGGGCGAACTGAATCCCAAACTGGATCATCGTCGAAACTACAATTGAGAGAGGAACAATGAGTCGCGGGAAATAGACTTTACCAAAAATTCCCGCATTGGAGACGAAGGTATTGGAAGTCTTTGTGAGACACGTTGAGAAGTAGTTCCAAGGCGTCAGCCCGGCCAAATAGAAAAGCATCGCCGGGAAGCCGCCGGTCGGGATTTTGGCAACTCCGCTGAAGATCATGGTAAAGACCACCGTGGTTAATAGTGGTTGGATGAAGAACCACAAGGGTCCGAGGATCGTTTGCTTGTAAACTGCCACGAAGTCGCGCCGAACGAACATCCATAAAAGATCACGATATCGCCAGACGTCAGCCAAGTGCAGATCAAAAAGGCGATTCTGAGGGCGAATCACAAGGGACCAGTGATCCGAACATTCTGTAGTTAGAGATTCGACTCCATTGGAAGAGGTCGTCGATAGTTCAGGTGAAAGCATGGGTGGTGAGATCGGTGAGAGGACTCGAAATTTCGCTTTTGGGTGGAATCAGGTGAAACGCTTCAAGAGACCATTGTCAGGACATTGATGCTAATACAAAAGCGGCTTGATCACCCCGTCCTTGCTCATTCAGACGCTTAGATTCTTCGTTAAATGATTGAATTTCTGCTTTTGAGAACACGCCAGATTCTGGATCTCTCGAATAGGATCGGGGGTCCGACAAGGGGATGTCTAGGCGATATTGCTCACTCCCCCAAAATTGGAATGCCGATGAATCGTGCGCAACTCGGAGAATTTGCAAGCCGGTCTGCTTAGCTAAACGATCCATACTCGTTTGGGTTTGGAGAGTAATATGGCGAGGGGCATCGAGTTGAGACCAGCACTCTTTATAAGTCTCACAAGCCGCTGAATCCGAGAGCGGAATTCGAATCATGATGCGGCCCTTTTTTGTCATAAGATTTTTTGCTGCTAGCAGAATTTCTTGAGGGTTTTCAAGATGTTCGAAAACATGATGAAACATAATTAGATCAAAGCTCCCCGTAACTTCTTCTAGACCACATTTCATAATCTCAAGTCCACCCTCATACGATATGGGTGCTTTGATGTAGGGGTCCACACCTCGCAAATTGGTGAAGCCACAATTTTTGAGACCCAAAAGGTCTTCGCCAGATCCGCAGCCAACATCTAGTATCGCAAGATCGAGCGGGATCGGCCCTTCCAAATAGGCTAGCCAATGTTGAAGGGGTGGTCCGCTGCCCACAGAACAGAGGAATTTTCCCCATATCCCAGGCCAGCCTAATTTACTTTTCGTCATGTTGGGGTATAGCCAGCGCCTCTTGAGGCGATCTCCGAATGACGGGGAAAGGTCACTTAGGTCTCTACAGGAATAATATCCCTGCGAGTAGTAAGTATCCATGTTGTTGGGTATTTCGGCCAGTTGCAAGCAGCCGCACTCGCTACATCTAAAGTAGTTAAATTCTTCTCTCAGACCGAACATCATCTCGCGAGGGTGAAGCCACTCTTGCACGGTGCTTCCGGTGCATACCCGGCATGTAACTGATTCAGCGGTTTGATTCATTGGAGATTATGGTTTGGGCGATCAAATGTTCACGAGTTCAAGTGGGATCAGCGCAAGACTCTTGGAGGTTAATGGTGGGGACCGCGCACACTCGTGGCCAAGATGGCATGCGCCGCCGAATTGCACCCTTGAGGCGGAGTGAAATCATCAACCATCGTGCGACGACTTGGGAGATCCCGCCTCCTCTTTGGATCATTTCGATTGCCCTTAGTTCGATTGCAACATCATCCAATCCTCGGCGCACCATTCGTTTAACGGATTTTCTATTGTCGAGTGGTTCGTCGAGAAATCCCTCCAATGCGCTGGCCCATGCCAACGCGTGCGCCTGTGGCTGCTTGCGGGCCTGAACACCGAGTCCGTCCGCTTGATCATATTTCGTAACCAATAGATCCGAGATGAAGGCCCAGGGTCCAAGCAGCGAGAGGCGGAAGGCAAGGTCGTGATCCTCAAGAAGCCGCATGTGCTGTTTGAAGCCACCGATTTTCAGATAGGCCTCTCGCCTGATGGCTACCACCTGATTGAAAAGGAGAAAGCGGGTGGCGATCAGTTCAGTCGGGTTCAGCCAGAATCCTTCTGCAAGCTCGCATTCCACACCTGCGATTTCGAATGAAGTTGCGGCAGGAATGCCGTCAATCATGTTTTGGGCATTGCAGACACAACACGGAACGGTGTTTCCACCTAAGATTAACAATTTGATCTGGCGTTCTAACTTCTGAGGATGCCAAGTGTCGTCAGAATCAAGAAATGCAATGATTTCGCCTTTGGCATTAGCCACTCCAGTATTTCTCGCAGATGAGGGTCCGCCGTTATCTTGGCGAATTGACAAGATTCTGTCACCATAGCGTGCTAACACCTCTGCTGTCTTGTCGATAGAGCCGTCGTCAACAACGATTAGTTCAAGAGGCTTGTAAGTTTGCATCAGGACGCTCTCGATGGACGCAGCCACCGAATGGGCACGGTTGAAGGCCGGAATGATTACTGAAACCAAAGGCGGGGTCATGACATGAAATTCTAAACTAAGCGGTCAGCCAACTTATGCTGTTGGTAGGTCGGTTGGACGGGAGAGATAGTCTGCACCTGACTGCGTAGCCGCCTTGGAGTTCAATTCGACTTGATGCCTGGTTATGATTTGTTCCCTGTATTTGCGTCTCCACTCGGCGTTGACGCGTGCTGGGTCATCTATGTTTGCATCTTCCAACGATAATCCACTCCCTTTGTGTTTGAATGTCTCGCATGGTATGCTCTCTTGCTCCTCTAGGCGGACAACCGAATAGGTCGAAGTGATCACTGCGATGGTGAGCCAGAAGAACAGAATTGACTGATCAAAATACGAAACAGAGAGACCTGTAACAGCATGGGAAAAAAGACTCGCACCGAAGCACCAGATCATGAATCCCTGCTCTGGCTGAGATTCGAGTTTTGAATCAAGAACTAAGCCGACCTCACGGAATGCGACGGCAATCATACCGATCACTAGTAGCATTCCCGCCAATCCTGCTTGTACTCCCACTCCGATAAAGTAGTTGGTGATATCCGTATGATTGGGGTCGGCACCGATGCCCTGCGCGGGCATCCAATGACGAGTGTGGTCTGTGCCAATTAACCACCACTCGGAGAGGTGGGAGAATGTCATTTCAATCAAGTTCGCGCGATGCCAACCGGTGCTGCCTCCCGAGATATCGATTTCCCCCATTAGATAGTATGGAGGGCGAGTCATTACCATCATCAGCACGAAATAAAGGACTACTCCACCTGCGCGAAACTTGGTGAGATGGTGTTTGAAAGGCCACAGCATCATGGCACCGGCACCCGCCAGCAAGGTCATCACCGGGCCGCTGGATGCGGAGGTGATCGTCATCGCCAGCCCTGCCGCAATCCCCACGGAAGCCACCACCCGATATTTTGAGAATAGGCCGATGAATAGAGGAACACAGGTCGCGCCCACTGTCCCGGCGAGGATCGAATGCAAGAACGGGCCCTGAGCTCGCAGCTTGCCTTCACGCATCGGAACGAATTCCGAAACGCCTCCAAAAACGGAGAAGATGTTTCTGCCGGTTGCTTTTTCCATCATCATTTCCAATGCAAGAGGCACCAACAGAAACGCGACCATCAAAACGACTTCTTTTACTTCCTCGAGATCGGCAGACCAGATTCTAATCAAGAAATAGGCAGCGGCGACATTGAATATGGTACCGCACGTATAGATAAACCCATAACGATCGACATGAAAGAAGCTCGCGAAAATTACCCAAGAACCCCACGCAATCATCATTTTGTCAATTGAGTTGATTCCCCCCTTCAGCCGCTCTCCTTTGATGAGAACCCGGAGCAGACCTACGATTAGCATCATTCGATAAACATGAAGGTGGATAGACGCAATCTCGATCCCTTGCCCCATGGTCATGTAAGTACAACCCAGAATAAGGA
>JAYWDF010000464.1:0-1793 GCA_043779985.1 Akkermansiaceae bacterium
CAGACAATAGCGTGCTCATAACTCTCCACGAAGCAGTCTCCGCACGAGGGGTGAGGATGCTCGCGGAATCGATGAATGTCGCCACTCCATCACCGGCCCAGACGCATTGACACGGATGTGACCCATCACACCGCTCCAAGGAGGAACTTTTCGATTTTCTTGATGGTGGAGGCGGGCAGCTTTCCATCCACGCGCTTGGAGCCTTCGATCATCGATTTCATCTCCGCCAATGCCTTCTCCCCCGCCGCTAGCGACTGCTTGGGGCCGCCGAGCCTTTTGTCGGGGAAATAACGGGTAAAGGTCGAGCCGGACCGTGCGATGCAGAGCCGCCATCCTTCGAAGGCTGCGGTTTCGTAGGTGAAGCGTGTCAGGTTCTTTTTGGATTTCATGTGTTATGGTGGTGGATTCACAGGCTAACAGCCTGTCGGATTTGAAGTATTCTTGGAGACAATGTCAATTGGTGGACGCTTGGTCGCTTGCGGATACCGCCTGTCGTGGTCTGCTCTCCGTTGCGCCCGCCAAATTCCAAACGACCGCTTGAATTCAAATCTAACTAAAACTTTTATTCGGGTGGCTCTGGCAGCTCCGACGGCTCTAATGAAGTGGTTTGTCTCATGGTGTGGCCGGGGTTGGGCTGATTTGGGCGTTTTTCGGATTCTTTGCTCTCGACCGCCTTTGCTCAGGCTCATGCCGAGGTTGAAGAGCCGCTTGAGATTGTAACTGGTGCTCACCAACTCCATTCAAGACTGACCTTTTCCTGGCCGCGCAGCAGGAAGCGACGGAAGCCGATCGCTTCCTTGATGATGCCAAAGACCGGTTCCACAGTTTGCTTGCGCAGGCCGTAAAGTTGTTTGCCGGCGGCTGTGTCTAAGCGGTGCGCCATGCGCTCGGCCACCGGGGCGTCTGGTAGCGGCGGTGGTGGGTCTTCTCTAACTTCGAGTTGGGCGATGCTGCGACCATGACTTTGACGTTTCATGGCGGCGTAGACGGTGACGGATTGGACTGCTGATTGGACGGTTTGAACTGCGCTATCGCTGTAATAGCCGCTGTCGACGAGGACGTTGGCGACTTGGGGGATGACGTGGCTAACCACTGCGAGGGTGGGGACGAGTTGTTGTTTGTCGTTGGCTTGGTCGGTGACGTGGGCGCCGACGATGAGCATGGTGGTGACCTCCACGGCGGCCTGGGCGTTGTAGCTTTGCTCGTTGCCGCCGCGCACTTTCATGATGCGGCTTTCGGGGTCGGTGTAGTTGTATTGATCCTTGTCGCGTAGGCCTTCTTTGGGGGGAGTGGGGGCTTTGCCGGGTGGTTTTTTGCCGGTGCTTTGTTCCTTGGCTTGGCGGGCGGCGAGCTTTTCCTGATAGACCGCTTGTTCTTCTAGGCGTTGTTTGGCGCGTGCTTCCATGGCTTGTTTGGCTTCCCGGAGCTTGGCGAGGCGGTCTTCGCGGCGTTTGATTTCCTCAGGAATGGTGAGGCCGTCTTGGAGCGGGGTGCTGTCGGCATCTTCGGCTTTTTGGAGGAGCTGGGTGATTTGCTCTTCGGCGAGCTGCATTTGTTTGACGGCGTGGCCGTAACTCACGGCGCTGTGTTTGCTGGCGTTGGCGAGGATCTTGGTGCCGTCGATGGCGACGGTGATGTCGCCGACTTGGAGTACACTAGTGTCGTGCAATATTTTATTTATCGGTTAGTAAATTTCAAAATTGTACGATTCTGAGGATGTGCACAATCGGACAGGTGCCCGCCAAATTACACCGAATCAAACTATCGAAATCCGAACGCCATGAACTCGAAGT
>JAYWDF010000465.1:0-1791 GCA_043779985.1 Akkermansiaceae bacterium
AAGCTGATAAGGGCGAGCGATTCACGATTGTTGAATGCTTTAAACAGTCGTACCAGTCTTTTATGAGAGTTTCGGAAATTATTTTTGGCAAGGGGTCTAGGTGCAACCGCGGATGAGGAAAAGTCCGAGTAGGACGGGCACAGGAATGCCGATCAGCCAGAGGAGAATCCAGCCGACTTTTCCGCGTTGGTTCCGTGATTGGCTTGAACGATGGTGCGATGGTTGTGAGTTTGTTTTCATGGCTTCGTATTGAACTATCGCATGACGCGTGCCATGATCAAAGAGGGTGACCAAGTGCTGGATTTTCGGGGATTGCCCTTGGTTGATAGGATTTCTAATATGCCTAGGTGGTGCAAAGCTGTGGCAAATTGCAAACGCACCGGTTGCATTCTGCGCCGTAGCTGTTCACGGAATGTCGCCACTAACCGCAGCTTGCGGAGCGAGATCTGCCAATTGTTCGGTAGCCTCCGCCACCGTTGAGACCACGTGATCGGCACCGGCTTCACGCAGCAGTCGGATAGTCTCGGCATTTGGAGCGCTAAGGCTCCAAATACCGGCGATGAGGGTTGCATGTGGGAAACTGGAACGCAGTTTCATGCAGAGATAGCGTGCGTGGAGCTTGGTCGTCGGGGTGACTGCGGAGATGCAGATCACGTGAGGATTGAATTCATGTGTCCATTGGATCAGTTCCGCCAAGGGCATGTTTGTCGAGGCGGTCCGCACGGGATAGCCGCAGAGTTGGAGCTGTTGGGCGAGCATGCTTGCGGCAAGTTGATCCCGGTAGGCACGCGCCGGAACGCAGCACACGCGGAAATCCACCTCCGCTGGCTCCCTTGGCTCGAGAGCGTTGGTATCGTTTCGTAAATTCAGATCGTCGAGAATATCGCTCACGCCTTGTTCGATGAAGTCGAGCTGTTCTGTTTCCAACAGTCCCGAGCGATGGTCTTTTTCCGCCGCGGCGACTACGGGAATCAGAACCGAATCGAACAAGGCGCTTAGCGGATTTGCTTTTAGATAGTTATCGACGAGCTCCATCTCGTCGTGTTCGCCCACGCGGTGGAGGCGGTGGTAGCAGTCCTCTGCGGGGGTGAGCGGCTCCTCATCGCTCAACAAAATGCCAAGGAATGCCAATTTGGGAATGTGCTGGCCCATCACGACCAGGCAGACGGTGAGCGGAGTGGCTAGAGCGAGCCCAACCGGACCCCACAGCCAAGTCCATACGAGGGCTGCGACGATGAGCGCGATGGGGGTGACTCCGGTACTGGATCCATACAGCCAGGGTTCCATTACGTTGTTGCTGATGAGCTCCAGTACGATGAACAGGACGACTGTTAGCAGCGGGGTGGTCCAACTCGGCGACACGGCCAGTGACAGCACGATCGGGAACGCGGCGGCAATCCACGGTCCGACGTAGGGAATGAACCGCAGCACTGTGCTGAGGGCGCCCCAGAGAATCGCATTGGGCACCCCGATGAGATAGAGGCCGATGGCTACGGCAGTCCCGTAGGTGACGTTGACCACCAATTGCATCAGCAGGTATTTCGAGACCCGCGAGCCGGCGTCATCCATCGCGCGGGTGGTTGCGCTGATGCGTCCCTGGCCGACGAGGCGGATCAGCCGGTTTCGTAGATCCTCACGCTGCAGGAGCATGAAAACCAAAAGCAGCAGGACGAGCCCCGCTGTGCCCAGGGGGCCTAACACCGGAGTGAGGATCATCTGCGCGATTTCCAGGCGTTGATCCTTGTGATTGACGACTTCCACCGGCATGGCCTGGACTACTGGCTCCCGCGC
>JAYWDF010000466.1:0-1790 GCA_043779985.1 Akkermansiaceae bacterium
CATCGAACGCGCCCCGGACGAAGCCTCCTGCGAGCGGATCTGGAAACTCCGCCGCGAGTTTTCCTTTTCCCTCCGCGACACCGGACTCACCAAGCTCAACGAAGACATCGTCGTCCCGCGCTCGAAGCTCGTCGAGCTCGTCACCTTCGCTCGTAAGTTAGAACAAGATACCGGCATCCCCATCGCCTGCTTCGGCCACGCCGGCGATGGCAACATCCACACCAACCTCATGGTCCGCGACTACGAGAACCCGGACATCCGCGCCCACGCGGACGCCGCGCTCAACCAACTCTTCACCTGGGTCCTCGCTAACAACGGAGCCATCACCGGCGAGCACGGCGTCGGCCTCGCCAAAAAGCCCTGGATCCGCAAGGCCCTCGGCGAAGTCTCCTTCGCCACCCACCGCGCGCTCAAGCACGCCCTCGATCCCAACGGCATCCTGAATCCCGGGAAGTTCTTGGATTGAGATCAGGAGACGCGACACTTCTTTCCGGGTGGGCGAAAACCGGCGATTTTCACCAATCTATGCGCCGGATCTCATCGATGAAATCAAAGTGCCGGTCTTTCGAAAGGATGGGTAAGGAATGCTGTCGCGCGAGAGCAGCGGTCCAAATATCGTTGTGGGGAATGATCCGGGCCTTGCGTTTCAAGTGATCGGCAATCCAGGCATAGTGCCCAATGGTTTCGGAATCCGGGTAGAGCACCGGGAGAACAGCACTGAGGCTGTCTATCAGTTCAAGTCCGGCCTCGGGTCGGGACGATCCAAGCAGGCCGTAGCGAAACTCCGCAAGGCTCACGAACGAGAGGGCGAGCTGGTCGGTAGCGCCGATGATTTCGAGAAGGGCTGCGTCATGATCTGCCATGGCGGACACGGCATTGGTATCGAGCATCATGGCTGTTTCGCCCTTTGGAGCCCGATGTCTGCGGCGTCGGCATCACTGACCCGTTGATGGATTTCCCCGAGGGTCTCTTTCGAGACACGAGGAATATCGTGGAGAATTTTCATCCACGGCTTGATGACCGGGCCGACGCTGGGAGGTGGGCTGGACAAGCGCGTTTCGACTGCTTCGGTGATGAAGGTCTTGAGCGAGATTCCGCGCTCCGCCGCAGTGGCCTTTGCCTTGCGGAAGAGCAGGTCGGGAAGGTCGATGGTGGTTTTCATGGCTGCAGTTTCCCGCTTTTCCGCTTTTCCGTCAAGACGGGAAAGAGCTGGGGTAAATGCCCGGTTTGAGTCAACAAGAAGCCACTCCTCCGCTTGTCAAAGGCGTAGCGCGATCTTCAAAAACGGTGCCGTCCGCGAGGTCTTGGACTTGGCGATTTTCTCCGGCGGGCCCTGGGCGACGATCTGGCCGCCGGCGTCGCCGGCTTCGGGGCCGATGTCGAGGATCCAGTCGGCTTCGGCGGCGACGGCCATGTGGTGCTCGATGACGACGACGGTATGGCCTTCATCGACGAGGCGGTGGAGGACATCGATGAGGCGCTGGACGTCTTCGAGGTGGAGGCCGACGGTGGGTTCTTCGATCAGATAGAGATTGCGCTGGCTGAGTGCGGCGTTGTTGAGAGTGGCCTTGGTGCCGCGGCCTTTGGTGAGTTCGGAGACGAGCTTGATGCGCTGGGCCTCGCCGCCGGATAGAGTGGGGCTGGGCTGACCGAGTTGGAGGTAGCCGAGGCCGGTGTCGGCCATGAGCTTGAGCGGATGGGAGATGCGCGGTTGGGACTCGAAGAAGGCGGCGGCTTCGTCGATGGTCATGGCGAGGACCTGGCCGATGTTTTTCTGGCGGAAGGTGACT
>JAYWDF010000467.1:0-1786 GCA_043779985.1 Akkermansiaceae bacterium
TCAAACCAAGGGCCGCGGCAAAAAGCGTGTTCTGATCCATCCAGCCTGTTTACCCTCCAAGCCCACTCATCACCCACTTCAAACAGCGAAGAGGCGAAAGTGGGAGTACCCCGTTACTGGCAAACTGGCAGCGGTAGCTATGGCTGCCTCCGCTCCCATGCCTCGATCCTGGAGCGGGCTATCCAGAGTGATGCGGACTCGATTTTGGTGATCGAAGATGATGCGATCTTCTCGCAAGAGTTTCCCGCAAAAATCCATGAGTTCCTGCACAGCATTCCCGAAGATTGGGAATGTCTGATGTTGGGCGGGGAACATGCCAACGACGACTTCATTTGGGTCGATAATGCCATTGTAAAGCCAAAGAGCGGCGCGGGTATTCAACGCACGCATTGCTACGCCCTGCGGGGCCAGGCCGTCATGAAGCATCTCTATCAAACATGGATGAACTCCACCGTTCATTGTGACTGGGTAATGGGACCGGCAATGTTGAATTTCAATACCTATGCGCCACATCCGTTTCTGGTCGGGCAGGTGGAAGGCGGGAGCGACATTTCCCTCGGCTACAATCCCACCACATTTTGGAGAAGCGCTAACGGGCTTGAGCCTGTGGTGGTCCTCCAATCATCGCGGGAAGTAATGGAGGAACTTCGCCATCGGGGATGGCATGGCGGTTACACAAGAGATGCGCACACCGGCCTCGATTGCGGACTCAAGGACATATTCGACCGCGGGGAAACCGACCCTGTGGTGCGGCGCCATCTCTTCCTTGATTGGCTTTTCATGATTCAGGATGAGGTGGTGGCGCTGCCCAGGCAGGGTATCTGCACGATCTGGCATCCCCTTGCAGACTACCGGGAATTCAAAAACATTTGGAAAGGCAGAGTGGTTCAAATCGAGGCTGACTCTGCCGACGAGGCGGAGAGGAAATTGCCGCACGACATTTACGAAACTCGCGACCTGAAACAGGTTCTGGTCCTTCTTCAATCCAGCAAAGACATCATGGAAAGATTGGCCGCTTTGAACTGGCATTTTGGTTCTGATTGCGACCAGATAACCGGCATCGCCAAGCGGCTGACGCAAATCTTTGAAACCAATCTACCGGACGCGCGGCTCCGTCTAAACTTGGAGAAGTTTGCCAATCGGTTATGCGTCGCGGCAAACAGATCGAAGGACAAAACGATCCCAGCGATCTGGCACCCGAAAGTCGATGAGGGGATGTTCGATGCCAACAGCTATGACGTTTTCACTGTCAAAGCCACATCGGTTCGACAGGCGCAAGGAGCCATCGTGGCATTCAAAACGTCCCTTTTGGAAGCACGCAGCTACTGGCGTTAGGCGATGGGGCGAACGCATCAAAGTTGGGCGGGCCAAGGGCTGATAATCCGGTTGACAGGGAAAGAAGAATCAGCAAGAAAGTCCGCATGAGCAGCACATGTGATCCCGACATTATCATGACACTGGAGCGGCAATCCCAAGACTATTTGGGAGTTTATGGGGTGGTATCATTCGTCGTTGACGCAAAAAAACATAAAAAGGTGGCTGAAAAATGCGGATCGAAGAGCTTCCGCACGATTGAATTGCCCGTAGGATTTTATGAGTTAAGGCCGGGCAAAGGAAAACATCCCTATCCTTATCAGCAAAAACAGGTGTGCATAAAAAATCCCTTGGAAAAGGGTCCTAAGGATACATCGCCGAGCTCACTGGCCACAGTATTCGGTGTTGCAAAACCAACCCAGCCTGCCGGCGTGGAGCAAGAGGATTATGAGAGAGCGTTGGGCTCTTCTTT
>JAYWDF010000468.1:0-5468 GCA_043779985.1 Akkermansiaceae bacterium
GCCTCGAAGGCGGCGTGGTTTTTCAAATCGTATTGCCAGGTGCGGAAGCCGAGCTCGCGGCCGGTGGCGATATTCTGCGCGAGGTCGTCGATGTAAAGGGTATCCGCGGGGATGAGGCCGTGTTGGCGGATGGCGTAGTGATAGATTTCCGGTTCCGGCTTGATGAAGCCGGTCGTGAAAGAGACGACGGCATCGTGAAAGAGCGAAAACTCCGGGAAGTTCTCACCGATCCATGGCCAATGGATGCCGTTGATGTTTGAGAACAGGATGAGCTGGTGGCCGTCCGCGGCGAGTGTCCGAACACATTGCCACATCGGCTCGTTAGGCGTGAAGATCTGCTGCCAGGCATGACGGAACTCGGCGGGAGTGGCCCCGGTGTCGAGAACTTCGAGCGCCCAGCTAACGTAGGTTTCCACATCGATCCTACCGGCTTCAAACTCGTCTTTCCGCTCCAGCAAGCGACTCAGCCGCCCGGAGGTATCCGCAGCGCCGGCGGGAAAAAGGCGGGCGAGGGAGGACTCGAAGTCGAAGTCGAGAAGGACGCGGCCGATGTCGAAGAGGAAGGTCACGGGTGAACTTGAGATTTCAAATTTGATCGAGAATGAATTTGGCTGCGGTGATGGCGCCGGCATTTCGATTGTGGCGTGCGAGGGCGTTTTTCATGGAGCGCCAGCCGGCGGCGTGGTCGGCGAGCAGATCCGTGACGCTCCGGGTCAGTGCGGCGGGCGTTTCCGCGAGGTGACCGGCACCGATGATTTCCAGGAGCCGGAGATTCCCCTCTTCCTGGCCGGGAACGAGGTGATGGATGAGCATCGGGCAACGAGCGGCAATGGCCTCATGCACGGTGGCTCCACCCGCCTTGCCGACGACGAGATGATGATTATTGAGAAACTGCGGCACCCGGCGGGTCCAGCCAATGAGCCGGACGCGTCCCGGATAGGCTTTCTGGATTTCGCGGGCGCGCGAGTAAAGCAGCCGGACATTGCGTCCCAAGATGATGGTGAGCCGGACGGATGGCGAGGCGTCGAGCAGGGCCCGCGCATGACGGCGGACGAAGGGCAGCTTCGCCGTGGGGAAATACAGAATCCGAAACGGATCGCAGGCATCCGAGGCGGCAACTGGCGTGAGTCGCGAAAAAACCGGATGAACCGGGAAGCCGGTATCGACGATTTTCTCAGCCGGCAGGCCCGCGCGAATCATCGCTTCCCGAGTCTCGGGATCGGTCACCAACCAGCGTTCGCAGCCCGCACGCAGCCATGCGGCGTTGATTTCGATGGAATCGGTCACCACGATGAAGACCGGAGTTTTCGCCCCGGATACTGCCAAAATCCGGGTGAGGAAATAGGGGTAGAGCGGGTAAGTGCTGACGATGGCGTCCGGCTGGAACTCATCCATCAGGGCCGCCAGCGCGGACTCGGCCATCCTCAAGGGGCGGGAACGCTGCTTGCTCAAGTCACAGCGGTCCGTGGAGCGGTAGATTTTCGCCCAAATCTGTGGGAAATTCGTCGTAACGTAGCGGTATCCACTATTTACCATAGCCGTCAGGCGGGGAGCACCGAGCATGCAAGGGTCGCTCACTTGGGTGACCGCACCGGCGGCATCGAGTGCGCGCGCCATATTCCGGGCGGCGCTGTTGTGCCCTTCCCCGAAGGCGGCGGTGATAATGAGGATACGGGGAGCGGTGGCCATGGTGTTTGCGCCGGAGATTTAGAGTGAGAGTTGCGTTGCGTCGATTGACTTTTGCAGCTTTGTTTCAGCCGGTAATGGCCCGCGAGCGAAAACGAATGGAACTGACACCGGTGGATGACACCGTTGATGGGAAATTACCCGTGATCCGGCTGGGTCGTGAAAAAAGCTCGTCGCAGGGGGAAGCGGTGCGCTTGGCCGTGCCCAAAGACGTATCCAAAGTCAGCCAACGCTTGGATGTGCCTGCGCACGAGGATTTCGATTCCCGCACCCATCAACCGGGGATCGAGGCCCTCATCGAGATCGAGACGGTGAATCCCAACCAGCTCGAGCAAGACTGGGGCAAGGAGTCGATTCATCATAAAAGCATCCCGTGGGGGTGGTTCATCCTCGTCGGCACGATCCTCGCCAGCGGCATCATCTGGTCACTGAGCGGAGTGAAAAACGCAGCCCCCCAGGCCGATAAAATCAGGGTGAAGACCGAGACAACCCTCGATAGTGACGCCCGCGAGGATGCGGAAGCCGGCAAGCTCATCGTCCGGATTGATAACACAACCCGGAAGTTTTTCGATGCGACCGACGTCGAGACCCTTGCCCGCTTCGTCCGCCAACCCGCGCGAGTCCGCCCGCTGATGGATGCCCACTACGGCGGCAAGTCCGTGCCACTGAACCGACTTATCCGGAGCAAGGTTCTCCAACCGCTCACCCTCGATCAGCGTGCGAATTTCTGGATGGAGTCCGTCGAGTTGGCCAATCACGAGAGTCGCAACCTCATCATTGAAATCTTGGAATCCGGCGAGCCGCGGATCGATTGGGAAACCATGGTCTGCTACCAGCCAATGAAGTGGGACAGCTATGCCACGGACCGTCCTTCCGGAGCCTCCTTCGACTTCCGCGTCTACCTCGAGGCTGACAATTTTTACAGCCACGAATTCGCCGATCCCTTGCTCTGGAATTGCTACCGGCTCACAGCCCTGGACAGCGAAGAAACCCTCTTCGGCTACGCCAAGGCGAACGACGAAGTCGCACTCGCCCTGCAGGAAATCGTGCGCCAGAACCAGGGACGCCGAGCCTCCATCATCGTTCGCCTCACGGTGCCCGACGGAGTCCAGTCGAGGCGCGGGGTGGTCATCGAAAGGGTGCTTAGCCCACGCTGGATTTATCTCGATCCGCCGGATACATGATTCTTGCCCTTGATGTGCAGACCTGATCCCGCAAGGCTCACCGCCTCTTGAACGCTACCACTTGCCGCAAGCTGCCACCGTCCGCAGGATTCCTCCCGATCCTGATTGGCACCTCGCTATTTCTCGCCGGCCAATACGCCCTCGCCGTCTGGCAGCTGACGCATGCTTCAGCTGAAATGGCGAACAAGTTCAGCGCCCTCGCGCGCGACAAATATCTCGGGTTTCTCTTTCTCCAAAACCTCGAAATGGTCACCGCCTACGTGGTGCTGGCCTTCATCGCGGCCATCCTTGTCCAGCCATTCGTGGTGTATTGGACGGTTCGCTCGAAATACCAAAAGCGCCCCGCCATGGTTCTCCGCAGCCTCGCCCTCACGGCGCTGGTCCACGGCTACTTCACCCTCCGCCTCGTCGACACGCGGCCGTATTTCCTCAACGAAGCCGAGTTCGGGCAGTGGTATTACAAAGCGCTCGAACTCCTCCCGGAAGCCGTAAAACCAGCGAGCCTGTTCGTGATATTCACCGCACTGCCCATCGCCGTCATCGCCGTGGCCTTGTTCTGGCAAATCCGGCGGTACGGCCGCCGCGGCTGGATGGGAGCGGCCCTCGCCTCCGCCACCATCGCCCTAACCGCCGGGATCAATCATCCGACGAGTCACCCGGCACCCAAGACCGCCGCCACGGGCAAGCCGATGAACGTGATCATCATCGGCTCCGATTCCCTGCGGGGAGACCGGCTCGGGTGCACGGGCTACAAACCGCAGCGAAGTGACGGCCCCGCCCAAGCCGGGGTATCTCCCATGATCGACGCCCTGGCCAGCCGCTCCAGCCGTTTTGAGCACTGCTATACCTCCATCGCCTCGACCATGGAGTCCGGCGTGCAGTTGATGTCATCGCAGTATCCCCAGAGCCATGGCATCCGCCAAATGTATCCAGATCGCAAAACCGTCGAGGCCACCAAGAAACGGATTGTCCCGCTCGCCCAACTGCTCCGTGAGCGGGGCTACGACACTGCCGCCATTGGCGATTGGTGTGCCGGTTACTACGAGGTCATTCCACTCGGCTTCGAGCACTTCTCCGTTTCGAGTTTCGACAATTTCAAGATTTACATGAGCCAGGCCGTCGTGATGGCGCACTTCGTCGTGCCCCTCTATTTCGACAACCCACTGGGCTATCAGATCTTCCCACAGCTCCAGGCCTTCGCCCAATTCGTCACCCCCAAGGTCGTCACCCAGCGCGTCGAGCAGCGGCTCGATGCCGTCGCCAAGGAGCAAAAACCCTTCTTCTGGCACGTGTTTTTTTCCTGCAATCACCTCCCCTACCGCAGCCCGGAGCCCTACATCAGTATGTTCGCCGATCCAGCCTATCAGGGCCGGAACCGCAGCGGCGTGGACTTCGACATCGACTCGTTCATCGGCGGCACCGACCTAGAATCCAAGTGGCAGGCCCTGCCGCCGAAGGAGGTCGGCCAGATCCGCGCCCTCTATGACGGCTGCACCCGCGAGTTCGACGATTGCGTCGGAAAAATCCTAGCTGCCCTCGATCGCAACGGCCTCGCCGAAAACACCATCGTCATCGTCACCGCCGATCATGGCGACGACCACTACGAACCCGGCGTCACGCTCGGTCACGGTCTAACGTTCAACGGCGGCCTGCAGGCTAACCGCGTCCCGATGATCGTTCACGTCCCCGGCGCTGCCCCTCAGGTGATCCCGGAAACCGTGCGCCTCATCGACGTCGTCCCGTCAATCGCCGACCTCGTCGGTCAGGACAAATCCACCACTTGGCAAGGGCAGAGTTTCGCCGGCTGGATTCGCCGCACTGAGACGCCCGAGTTCCGCCCGTTTTACGGTGAAACCGGCTTCCCCTTTATCCAGTTCAAGGTCGCTGGCGTCGAGCGCCCGCACCTCCCGCCCATGGACGAATGCACCTCTATCGATGAGAACTACAACTACCAGTTCGTCCTCAAGCCCGAATACCAAGACCGCCTCGTCCAAGCGAAACAACGCTGCCTCAAGACCCAACACTGGAAGCTCGTCTGCACCCCCACCGCCCAGGGGACCCGCCACTTCGGACTCTTCCAACTGACCGCAGATCCCTATGGCGAAACGGACCTCGCCACCACCCGCCCCGAAGTGCTCGTGCCGATGCAGCTCGCCCTCGAACGCTGGATGGATCAAAAAGTCGAGTCGCCCATCGCCGGGATTTTCCCAAGCGGTGAACCGCAGTAATCGTCCCCGGATTGCCGCTTGAATGTTGGCAACCGGGCAGTCAACTTGCGGGCGCGCCATGAAATTCCACACCTCACTCGCCGCCCTCTCACTTGTTGCCAGCCTGTCCGCCGCCGAGGTGCCCAAGATCTTTGCCGGCCTTTTGGAACAAAACGTCCCGGTCAAAGGTCAAATTGGAGTCGTAATGCCCCCTCCGGAAATCGACAAATACATCGCCAAGGTCGAAGCCGCCGCGCGCAAAGACACCCAGTGGTTCCGCGAGTTTTCCGCGAAGGCGAAGTCTGGTGCCCCCCTCCCCTACGACGAGCGTCTCGGCCTCACCAAGCCGGAATACGAAGATTACCTCTCCCTCTGGAACAAGCGCGAGTTC
>JAYWDF010000469.1:0-1785 GCA_043779985.1 Akkermansiaceae bacterium
CGTCGCCGTCGTCATCCTCGGCGGGCTGGTGAGTTCCACTCTGCTGGACATGGCAGTGACGCCCGCCGTGTTCTTCAAATTCGGGCGCAAAGCCGCCGAGGCTTACGTCGCCCGCGACAAAATCGACCCTCTCGACGAGATGGAAGCAGACCCTTCCACCTCATCTGCCGAACCAAGGATCACCGCCGACCACCCATGATCCTGATGCACCATTTTCTTCGTTGCCATACGCACCACGTCCCCGCCGGGTGGCGGAATCCCGTGTCGCGGTGGCTTCGACGACTAACACAAATAAACAACGCGAATCAAATGAAACTCAAGAAACTACTGACCGTGGGGCTTTGCTCCGTTTTCACCCTCATGACCATCGGCACTACCCCGGCTCGTGCTGAGGAACAAAAAGAAGGCAAAGAGGAAGCGACAAAGATCCCCGATACCGTGGAAGGCATCTTTAAGGCGATTCACGAGCATCACATGGCACTGACCGAGATCGTCAAGAGCAAGAAGCTTGCGGCTGTGCATGTTCAAGCCTTTGCAATCCGCGACCTCGCTAACGCGCTGCCCGCCAAGGTAGCCGCTGACAAGAAGAAGGGTGTCGAAGGAACCGCCAAGAACATCACCAAGCTTGCCGGTGATCTCGACGAATCCGGCGACGCCAGCGACCAGGCCAAGACCGAAGCCAACCTCAAGAAGATGGATGGCATGATCAAGGTGCTCGAAACCCAGTGTGGCCAAATGGCCATGCCGATGCCTGTAAAGAAGTAATTCCCAAAGAATCCCAGGGGCTGAAGGCGAGCCCGCTTTCAGCCCCTCCCATTCATCACAACGATACTAACTAAAATGAATTTAACATCATCTGTTCTACTAATGCTCCTGCTCATCGCCTTACCCGTTGCTGGGTACACGCATGAGGAGGAAGCCAAAACCCATTCCGAAGGTCCCGAGTCGGAACATTCGCATAATATCGGCACCGGGGAATTCACCTGCCCTATGCATCCGGAAGTAATCTCAAAAGTAGCCGGGAAATGTCCCAAGTGCGGAATGAAAATGACCATGAAGGAACCATCAGCCCACGACCACGCTGCTGCCGGAAAAGTTGCTGAACCCACCATCAAGGCGTCCGTGAGTCTTCAGGCACCATTGGAAGTCGGGAAGCAGGCGTCGCTCCTGCTCCATCTAGAAAAACCAGACGGATCCCCAGCTGTTTTCGATGATTTCGCGGAAGCGCATACCAAAAGAATCCATTTGCTCATCAACGATACGAGTTTGACTGACTATCATCATGAACATCCCATTCCCACACCGATCGCAGGGGAGTATCGCTTCAGCTTTGCCCCTCAAAAACCAGGCCCCTATCGTGTCTGGGCCGACCTCAAGCCCGTAGCCACCGGCGTCCAGGAATACGCCATCACCGACATTGCATCTGAGACAAAAGGCGAGCGCATCGCTGATCTCGAAACGCAAACCGTCTCGATGGTGGAAGGCCTGAAATATGAAATCACATTCGACCCCAAAAACCTGGCTGTCGGCGAAGCCGCCTTAGGTAAACTAACAATCACAACCGCCGAAGGAAAGCCATTCGATCAATTGGAACCAATCATGGCAGCATACGCCCACATCGTCGCGTTTGCGGATGACTTCCATACGATCGTCCACATCCATCCCATGGGAGTGGAACCCACGGCAGATACCGACAGGGGAACGGGGAGTCTGAATTTTCATATCCAGCCTACTCAAGCCGGATTGATTCGCCTTTACGCCCAAGTCAAAATCGGAGGTACCTCC
>JAYWDF010000470.1:0-1785 GCA_043779985.1 Akkermansiaceae bacterium
GTATCTGCCCTTCATCGAAAAGGGCATCCGCATCCTCAAGCCCGAGGGCCGCATGGGCTACATCGCCCCCAACGTCTGGATGGTCAACGAATACGGCAAGCCCCTCCGCCAGCTCATCCGCCGCACCCGCACCCTCGACCGCTGGCTCGACTTCAAAAGCCACCAGATCTTCGACGAAGCCATCACCTACACCGCCCTCCAATTCTTCCGCGGCTCCGCCGTCCCCGCCCTCACCTGCGCCTTCGCCTCCGACGGCAACGCTGCCGCCATCCATTGGGAAAACGCCGACCAAATTCCCTATGAGGAACTGCCGGAGGAGGGTGCGTGGACGCTCGCACCGAAGGCTGAGATGAATATAGTTAGAAATTTGGTCGGTCGTTTTGGTAGCATGGAAAAATCATGCACCGGGATCTTCGTCGGTATTCAGACCAGCCTGAACGACATTTTTCATCTGGAAGAAATTGCCCCCGGCAAGTTCCGCAACCTTATCATGCCCGAGTCGGAACTGGTCGAATTGGAATCCGATCTCATTCATCCGCTGGTCAAAGGCCCGGGAGCAAAGCGTTACTGCTGGGAAACCGGCGACATGCGCATTCTCGTTCCTTATGCCACTAACGGAAACAAAGCTGTCTTGATTCCCGAGGCGGACTTGAAAAACAAATATCCGAAAACGTGGGCATACTTCCTTCGCTACGAGTCAAAGCTCCGAGAGCGGGAAAACGGGAAGATGGATCTTCCAGCAGGATGGTGGGCATACAACTACCCGAAAAATATCGAGAAGCAGTTGAAGCCTCGTTTGCTTGTCGCAGGCACGGCACCCGAATTGCGCATCGCGGCGGATTTCAATGGCGATGTGGTCCAAGATGATCGCCGCGTGTTCGCAATCTCGGTCGATGTTCCATCCGATTTAGGATTTCTCCTTGGTCTGCTCAATTCGCCTATCTGCGGTTACGTTTTCAAACGAATCGCTCGGCCAAAGTCGGGCGGTTTCTTCGACATCGAAAAGCAATTCATCGCCCCGCTGCCCATCCCCGACGCGTCGCCCGAGCAGCGCGCGGAAGTCGGTCGGCGTGCCCGCGAGTTGCAGGAACTCCACACGCTCCGCCGCGACACCATCGCCAAGCTCGACCAACGCCTGCACAGCGCCCAAACCGCCCCGGTTTCTCCCGCGCCCAAAGAAGAATGGCTCTGGTCTGCCATCGGCACCCCCGCCACCTGGAAGCAATCGCCCGCCGCCCCTGCCGGACTCAGCGCCCGCGACCTGACCGCTTGGGCCAAGCAACAGCACGCCGCCGCACTTCAGTTGCGCCACGACACCCTCGACACCCTGCTCCAGCCCGGCGCATCCCTAACCGTCACGAACACCGACGACGAACTGCTCCTCCACATCGCCGGCCGAGAAGCCCTTCACCTCTACGACAAACCCGACACCCGCTTCCTCGCCGCCCAATGGCGTCACGCCCTCCGCAGCATCAACGTCACCGAAGCTTTTAACGCCACCCGCCTCCTCAAACTCCTACTCACCCTCCGCGCCACGACCGAGGAACCCCTCCGCGACCGCATCCTCACCCTCGACCAGGAAATCACCACCCTCGACCAAACCCTCGCCACCAAAGAATCCGCACTCAACGCCCTGATTTACCAACTCTACCACCTCACCCCCGAGGAACTCGCGATGGTGGAAGGTGGGTGAGCCGTGGTGCAATCCATTGTATGGCGGATTGCACTTGGAACTGATTCATGAGCGGGGTTAGCCTTCGCTTGTCAAAGCGATGGGAATTCACT
>JAYWDF010000471.1:0-1784 GCA_043779985.1 Akkermansiaceae bacterium
GACTGCACGCCTCCGAGCAGGGCGGAAGCTAGAACGGCAAGAAATGGAGCGGTGGTGATGGATTTCATAATGGGGGGGGTGGTTTCAGTTCAAGGTGAGTGATGCGCTGTGCTGCGGACTAGAACTAAAGCAACCTTAAGTAAGCTTGCCTCACGCGCAAGAAATTTGATGCACGCGATCATGTAGGCTGTTCGCGTCGAGGCAGAGGGATTGCTGGGGGATTTGCAGAAGAGCCGAGCTGCTAAGTGGACGGCTTCCGACACGGACGAGTGTCGATTTCTTCGCGCTATCGGGAGCAGGGCTTGAAATCGCCTGTCTCCGAGCGTAGTTCCAAAGGACCTGTGCTGCTTGAAATGTGATTTTGGCTGGAAGAATCCGGGTTTCCCTCCCGTAATCCGAGAACTTTATGGCGAATCAAAATTCTCCCCTCGCTCGGCGCAAGAAGCCATGGGCTCTGACGTTTTTCGGCCTGCTCGCCGCCGGCGGGTTGATCGCGATGCCGTACCTGGCGGGACCGCCGGACGGGGATAAGATGCCGGACTTGGTGCGGTTCATCGGTCATTTTCACCCGGTGCTGCTTCACTTGCCGATCGGGGTCTTCGCGCTGATCCTGTTCCAAGAGCTGGGTGCGATTTTCGGCAAGCGCCGTGACGAGGAGCCGAGTCCGTCCATTTTTCCGCTGTTTTTCGGTGCGGCCAGCGCGATCATCGCGGTGATCGCCGGATTTCTGCTCTATCAAGGTGGCGTGGAATACGCGGGAAATGCCTTGGCGGAGCGGCATCTGTGGGGTGGCCTAATTTTCGCAGTGGCCGCGGTGCTGACCTTCATTTTCAAGGCGTGGTCCGTGGCACTGTGGGCGAATCCGGCGTTTTACCGGGTATTGTTATTCGGCAGCGTCGGCGTGATGGGGTTTGCCAGTCATGACGGTGCCTCAATCACCCATGGAGAGAAGTATTTGACCGAGTTTGCCCCTGCGCCGCTGCGCAATCTCCTGGGAGAGGACCCGAAGACGCCGAAAGGGGCCCCTCCTGCAAACACCCCTGTGAAGCCGCCCGGCGAGCAACTCGTCTACGCCGACATCGTCGCTCCGATCCTCGAGCGCCGCTGCGTCCAATGCCACAAGGAGGGCAAGTCGAAGGGCAAGTTCCGGATGGATACCTACGAATTGCTGATCAAGGGTGGCAAGGAAGGTGAGGGGATCAAACCGGGGAAATCGGGGGAAAGTAACATCATCGTGCGCATGGAACTTCCAGCCGATGACGAAGAACACATGCCGCCGGAGGGCAAGCCTGCGATCGAGGCGGGGGAAGTCACTATCGTCAAATGGTGGATCGACCAAGGTGCCGATGCTCAGAAAAAGCTCGCGGCCTTCGAAGTCCCCGCGCCGATTCAGGAAGCGATTGCGAAGCTCGCTCCCGCTGCGGCGGCCGGGTCTTCGAAATCGGCAGAACTTACCTCCCAACCCGCCTTCACCGGACCGGACGAGTCGCTCAAGGCGTCCGTCGCGGGCATTTCCAAGGAATTCCCCGGTGCGCTTAGCTTCGAGTCGCAACAATCCGCACTGCTGACGTTCACCGCGGTTTCGCTGCGCGGAAATCTCGATGATGCGGCTTTCAAAAAACTCGTGCCGGTCTCCTCCCAGCTTGTCACGGTGGATCTATCCGCCACGAAGATCACCGATCTGGCAGTGGCCCAGCTCGCTTCGGCGCAGAAGCTGCGGCTCATCCGTCTGGCGGAGACCGGGGTGACCGATGCATCCATCGAGACGCTGTTGAAGTTGCCCT
>JAYWDF010000472.1:0-1782 GCA_043779985.1 Akkermansiaceae bacterium
GGCGCCTGATGTTTCCGCTGGTCCAAATGGGTCTGGACGTGGAGGGACTTGAGCTTTCGCAGGATATGTTAGCCTTGGGCGAATCCCGGGCCCGGAAACTCGGCATCCACCCGGTGGTCCACGAGGGCGACATGACGAACTGGGATGACGGCCGGAAATTCTCGGCGCTGCTGGCCCCCGCATTCACCCTGCAACTGGCCGGGGACCCCGAGGCCACCCTGCGCCACTGGCACAACCTGCTAGACGACGGTGGCGGGCTCTACCTAACGATCTTCATGCCCTATGCCGAACTGCTTGGCGACCTACCCGAAAACAAGTGGTATGAAGACCACCGCGTCACGCTTCCCGACGGACGGCTCGGTCTCCTGGAAACCCGCCACCGCCTGGACCGCCCCCGGCAGCTCGTGGAGCGCGAGCACCGCTACTCGATCTCCGGGTCCCCTCCCCTGACCCATCACTCGCGACAAACGATCCGCTGGATCGAGCACACCCAAATCATCCCCCTTCTCAACGCGTGTGGCTTCCGAGTGGACAAGTTCTTTGTCGACTTCACCCCGGAACGGCCGGTCACCGACCCGGATCGCATCGATTTCGACGGGATTCTGACCTATCATGCCACCCGGGTGAGCCAGCGGATCTAATTTTATGAAAGATTTTCAAATCGCCATTCTTGACGGGCGGGCAGCTTCCACCCTATGACCCTAGCTGTGCTACGTAATTTCATACTGCTCGCGACATTTGGAACCTTGACGACTTCCGCCTTGTGCCAGGATTGGGGCCGGGAAGATGTCGGGTTTGAAAGCATCCAAAGCCGGGCCCGGGATCTCGCGAACAAGCCATATGTCGCTCCGAATCACGACAGCTTGCCAGCGTGGATGAACGAGTTGACCTACGACCAATACCGCGACATCCGCTTCAATCCGAATCAAGCCCTCTGGGCAGCGGACAAGCTGCCGTTCCGGGCGATGTTTTTCCACCCCGGCTATTTGTACCGTGAACCGGTCACGCTCAATGAGTTCACGAGCACCCATCACCAGACCATCCGCTTGTCCGAGGCATTTTTCAACTACGGTCCGCTGGTCAGCAAGCACGGCGACCTCCCGCCCGACGGTGGCTTCGCCGGATTCCGACTCCACACGCCATTGAACAACCCGGACGTCTTTGACGAACTGGCCACTTTCCAAGGAGCGAGCTACTGGCGGGCACTGGGTAAAAATCAACGTTACGGCATCTCCTCGCGCGGCATCGCCATCGACACCGGCGCGGACGGCGCCACCGAGGAATTCCCGAGTTTTCGCGAGTTTTGGCTGAAAAAACCGGAGGCGATCGACACCCAGGCAACCGTCTACGCCCTGCTCGACGGACCGTCCTACTCGGGAGCCTACCAGTTTAAAATCGGACCAGGGAATGTCACCATTGTCGACGTCAAAGCAGTCCTCTTCGCCCGCCGGGCCGTGCAGCGCCTTGGGATCGCCCCGATGTCCAGCATGTTCTGGTTCGGCGAAAACTCGCGGCGGCGCTTCGACGATTTCCGCCCCGAAGTCCACGACTCGGACGGCTTGGCGATCCGCACGGGCACTGGTGAACGACTGTGGCGTCCGCTCTCTAACGATACCGGCAAGCTCGAGTTCAGCTTCTTCGACATGGAGAAATGCGATGGATTCGGCTTGTTGCAGCGGGACCGCCGCTTCAGCGCCTATGAGGATGGCGAGGCAGCCTATCACCTGCGGCCCTCGCTATGGGTGGAACCGACGTCGGACTGGGGGCCGGGCCGCGTGATGT
>JAYWDF010000473.1:0-1778 GCA_043779985.1 Akkermansiaceae bacterium
ACAAGCGAAACGCAAACGCATGAGCTACCGCAGCGTCGGCGAACTCATGTCCGAGCGCTATCACTGCGATGTCCCCTACCTTGTCCTTCTCAACGGCAACTCGAAAATCAACAACCTCAAGCCGCGCGACAACATCATTGTCCCGAACGTCACCCCCTTCACCATCGAGAGCCTCACCGGAGCCGGTTACAAGGCCGACCCTGCGATGAGTCAGCGCCACGCCGTCGTCGACACGAAAATCAACCAAGTCCGCATCTTCGAGGCCGCACCCGCAGCACTCGTCATCGCCGAGCCCGGAGCCACCACGATCACCCATGTCACACGCGCGAACCGCGGCCTAATCGCCTCGTTCCCCATCACTCCGGGTGAAAACAAATTCATCAAATTCGGCACCTGGGAGGTGCGCAACTCCGTCGAGCTCCCCCACTGGCGCTACGACCAACAACTCCTCGACACCGGCAAGCGCAGTGCGGATTCCGAATCCTTGGAAATCCCGCCCGGCCCGAACAGCCCCGTCGGCGTCTTCTGGTGCGGACTCACCAAGCCCGGGATCGGCATGCATGGCACCCCGAGCCCCGAAACCATCGGCCGCGCCCGCAGCCACGGCTGCATCCGCATGGCGAACTGGGACGCCGTCCGCCTGCCCACCCTCATCCGCCCCGGCACCACCGTGGAAATCCGCTAGGTAGCGGCGAGGTCCGGTCGCCGCTTCCCCTTCATGAAATCGCTCATTCGCGTCGTCTGCCTGGCCGCCGCGTTCTATCTGATAGGAGACGCGTTCATCGTCCGCGGGCCCGTCCACCGGTGGCTGCATTCCGCGCTCTCGACCGAGGCGAAGAACACCGCCGCACGCGTCTCCGGCCACCCGATTTCCAACAGCCAGCTTGAACGCGCCGTAATCGCGCAACTTTGGTTGGAGGGAAAAGCTCCGGCATCTGTTCCTCCGGCCGAACTCAAGCTTACTCGCAAGATAGCGCTGGATGAACTCATCGACCACGAGTTGCTCCGGCTCCGGGTCAAAGCCGCTTCCCCGCCAATCACTGTTAGCGACGCCGACATCGACATTCGCCAACAACGACTCATCAAGCGATTCGAGAGCAAGGCCGTGCTTGAAACCGCGATGAAATCCCAAGGCATCGTCAAGGAGCGGGACTTGAGGGAACGCATCGCCGGACAAATCCAACAGGAGAAATACATCGCACGGTGCATCCAGTCGTCCGTGAAAGTCAGCGACGACGAAGCGCGCAAATGGTTTCAGGAAAACCAGGAATCCATCTCACTGCGCGAGCGTATCGAAGCCCGGCACATTTTCATCGCCACCCTGGAACACCCGCCGGAGGAGGCGAAGCAGAAGCTCGATGCCGCACTCGTCGAACTCACTGAAAAGAAAAAGGACTTCGCCTCCCTTGCAAAGGAACTCAGCGAAGACCCGGCCACCAAGGACAGCGGCGGCGCACTCGGCTGGATGACCCACGACCGGCTGCCTGCTGATTTCGCGGCACCTGTTTTTTCGCTGGAAATGCTGCGGCCCACCCTCGTCCGCAGCCGTCTGGGCTGGCACATCGTGGAGGTCACCGCCCGCAAAGCCGCGGAGTCACGCACCTTCGAACAAGCGAAACCTGAAATCCTATCCGCCCTGGAAACAATCAAGCTCCGCCAGGCTGTCGAAGATTTCCGCAAGGACCTCCGCAAATCCGAGGCCGCAAACATTGAGATCCTCGCAGCAGGCTTGCACTAGCCACTCAGACTCAATGACGTGGCCCGCTCCATCGCTCGCC
>JAYWDF010000474.1:0-5450 GCA_043779985.1 Akkermansiaceae bacterium
GGCGACATCGGGCAACTGTCCGCCGTGCTCGGGGCTTCGGGCGATGTCTATCAGTCACAGTCCAACGCTTCATGAAAAAGGAACCCTACATCGCTCCCAGCATCCGCCGTGTCGCCCAAGGAACGGCCAATCCCCAACGTCTCGGTCGAGTGCCTGTGATGGACTCGATCGACGGTGTGCCGGTAGCCGAATTGATCCGTGCGCATGGCAGCCCCTTGTTTGTGTTTTCCGAGACTAACTTGCGCGACAAAATCCGCGAAGCGCGCGAAGCATTCGAGTCGGTTTATCCGGAAGTCCGTTTTGCATGGTCCTACAAGACCAACTATCTCAACGCAATTTGTAGGCTTTTTCACCAGGAAGGTTCCATCGCGGAGGTGGTCTCCGGCTTTGAGTATGAAAAGGCCCGCCGCAACGGTATTCCCGGCGACCGGATTATTTTCAATGGTCCTTGGAAGGATCCCGCGTCCCTCCTGACCGCTGTGAACGAGGGGGCCATGATCCAAGTGGACAATCGCGACGAGATGCTCGAGCTCGCCCGCATCGCCGAAGAGCGGAATACCGACCTCGCCGTGGGACTGAGGATTCACGTGGACACCGGAACCCACGCGGTCTGGTCGAAGTTCGGCTTCAGCGCCGATGATGGCGAGGCGCTGCGGATGATCCGTTGGATCCGGGCGAACACCCGGCTGAAGATCCGTGGCATCCATTGCCACGTCGGGACCTTCATGCTGGACGCCACCGCCTACGTGACCGCGGCGGAAAAAGTCGTGGAACTCGCGGTGGCCACCGAAGAAGCGGGCGCGGGAATCATCGAGTATTTGAATCTCGGCGGCGGCTTCGCCTCGCACGCCCGCCTGCACGGCCAGTATCTACCTCCGGAACAAGCGACGCCGACTTTCGATGCCTATGCGGATGCGATCTGCGGCACGATCAAGCGCCAGTGGCCGAGCGGCCAAAAACTGCCACGCCTGTATCTGGAAACCGGACGCGCGCTTGTCGATGAGGCGGGCTATCTGGTGGCAAGCGTGGTGGCGGTGAAGCAACGACCGATGCATGGAGCCAGCCAGGCGCTCGGTGCTTACGGTAAAGGCGGCATCGGTCCGGCGACGGCCCTCGGTGCCTATGGTAAAGGCGCGCTACTGTCGTCAGTCGGCTTGCGCCGCAATGCCGTGGTGCTCGATGCAGGGATCAACATTCTCTACACCAGCACCTGGTATCAACCGACGATCTATCCGGCCTCGCCCTCCACTTCCTCTGCCCAGCCGACGACGGTCTATGGATGTCTGTGTATGAATATCGATGTGATTCGCGAGGAAGCTTCGCTACCGGAACTGCGTGCGGGCGATGCGGTGGTGATGCATCCGGTGGGAGCTTATAACATCACCCAGTCGATGCAGTTCATCACCTATCGACCGGCGGTGGTGATGATCGACCCGGATTGCGGGGTGCACGTGATCCGCCGCCGGGAAGTGCTTGAGGATGTGCAGGGACCGGAAATGGCGCCGCCCCATCTGACGGGTATCGATTCGGCACTCTCACCCCTCCGGCCCGGGAAGTGCGGGCAACCGGACACATGATTCCCTTTCCACAAAGCGCGCACCGGATCTCGGATGAAAGCTCGCTCGCGCGTTCGGTGCTGGCCGCGCTGCCGCGGGCTTATGCGATTGTATTCTACTCGACGGACCTCCGCTTCGGATGGCTGTTGTTAGCGATCAGTCTGTTGGTTCCGGCAGTCGGACTCGCAGGGCTGGCGGGAGTCGTGCTGGCGGCGACCGCCGCCTGGGGACTGGGGCTCGACCGCACCTCGATTCGCAATGGGTTTTTGTTATTCAACCCGCTGTTGTCGTGCAGCGCGGTCGTGCTGCTTTCGCAGTCCTCCGGGTGGACTCCGGCGGTGACGGGTTTGTTATGGGCCGCAGCTTCGTTGTGTTCGATGATGTTGACCTTCGCAATGCAGGGTTGGCTCGGATCACGGTTAGGGATCTCAGTGCAGAGTCTGCCATCGGTGATCGTCGTGGCACTGCTGCACTACACCGGCATGGGCAGCGCAGGGGCGGTATTCGTGGTGCCGGAAGCGTCGTGGGCCCAGGTGGATTTTCTAATGATGCCGGGCTGGCTTAGGGGATTTTTCCGCGCATTTTCCGCGATGCTGTTTCAGGCTTCGGACGGGGTGGGGGTATTGGTGTACATCGCGTTCGTCCTGAGCTCGCCCTTGGGTGGCTTAATGGCCACGACGGGATATCTTGTAGGCGCGTCCACACTTCATCTGTTGGGGCTGCCGGTGGGGGTGGAGGGGACGGCGTGGTGTGGCTACAATTTCCTGCTGGCGGGAGTGGCGCTGGGTGCGGGTTATCACGTGCCAAACCGTGCGAGCCTCGCTCTCGCCGCCACCGGTGCGGCGGTCACCGCATTGGTGGCGGTCGCGCTGGGAGTGGTGCTCGGCTGGCTGATGCTCAGTCCCGGCGCGCTGCCCTACAATCTTGTGGTGCTGGTGACCATGGCGGCACTGCGCTTGGTCGCAAATCCGGGTGGCTTGTTAGCTTCACCATGGACCACCTTGCAGCCTGAAGGCGTCGCCCGTCTCGTGCAGATCAACCGGCTGCGGTTTCCCGATTTTTACAAAGCGGCGCTGTTCCTGCCTTGCGCGGGAGAGACGGTGATTACACAGGGATTCGGCGGGAAAATCACCCACCAGGGAGCATGGCGGCACGCGCTCGACTTCGAGACTCCCGGCCGCGCGGGCTCATGGGATGCGGGGGAGGGGGCGCTGCCGGACTTTGCGATTTTCGGGGCATCTGTCTATGCGCCGGTCACGGGCACCGTGGTCGCGGTCGAGTGTCAGGTGCCTGACAATCCGGTGGGTTATAACAATCCGGAAGCCAACTGGGGGAACTACGTGATTCTTCGTTCCGATGCGGGGGTTCACGTGATGCTGGCGCATTTCCTCCAGGATTCCATCGCGGTGGTGACCGGGCAGCGCGTCTTCGTCGGCGCCTACCTGGGAAAATGCGGGAACTCCGGGCGCTCGCCAGTCCCGCACCTTCATCTGCATGTCCAACTCGGTCCGCATCCGGGAGCCCCGACGCTGCCTTTCGTGCTAAAGCATTACGTCGAGTGCGCGGTTGCAGGTGGGGAATCGATCTATCATCTCTCCGGAGTCCCGGCCGAGGGTATGGTGGTTCGCCCGGCGCTGCCCTCGGCCGCACTGCATGGTTGTTTCTCTGCTTGGCTGCCGGGGATTTATCATTTTGAAAATGGTGGAGCTGTGGAGACTGTCCAGCTCGCCTTCGACGAACGCGGACGCTTCCGCCTGGAGTCCGGGCACCATCGCGAGCAGCTGATACTTTTCCTATCAGAAGGTGTCTTGTATGCGGATTCATTTGCCGGACGCGCCAGCGGGATACTCTCGCTGCTATCGATCATTCTCGCCCGGGTGCCCTGCATTGAGGATCCGGGCGTGATCTGGCGCGAGGTCGTTGCTGCCGCGCCGTTTCTCAGCGGGAAACAGCGGGTGTTTCACGACGTCTGCGATCCCTTCATGAAGGTGGCGGTCTTGCCGTATCGCTACTCGCTGTGTGCGGCCGGTGAAGGATTCCGGATCACTGCGGAGCTGGAGATAACCAAATGGCAGGCGAGTGGCACGCCCAAGATCCTCGTGGCTGAGATTCACGGGCGCAGTGCCGTGGTCGCCATCGACGGGGAAACCTGCGGCGGCAGCACGATCAAGGTGCGGATGACTCGGTATCAGTGATTTTGGGGCTTGGGTGGAATCCCGGCGGTCCTTTGTTTGTTGGTTTCACGATCCTGCGAAACCCAACGGCCCGGGAAATATCTGTTGGTCTGGTAAGGACGAAATCCGCTGCCATGGGCGGCAAGGGGACAGTGTCCCCCGGGAGTGCTGGAAATAAGGGTCGCGTAAGGCCCGGCGGACTGGGCCCTCGTCCATGAGATGCTTGATGAAGAGCATCTGCCCGGAGCAGGCCTGGAGGCGCGTGATCGCTTGTGCCAGTTGGAGCCGGGGGGAGGCAGGCCCGTGGAGCGATTGGGGCCACTGGCCGCTTTCGATCCTAACCAACGTGTTTTGTAGGAGTGCATGGAGCCTTTGTCGGGATTGGAAGGACCTTTCACGGTCTTCCAAGATGCCCGGATCTCCCGTGGGAAACGGGATAGCCCGACCTGCTGGCTTCCTCTCCAAGCCTCTGAACTCAAAGCTGCCAATGAGTCACGGATTTCCATTTTTCGCTCGCAGTCGCCGTTCTGACAGTTAGGATCCGGACACCTGATGCCCGCCCGTAAATCCACCGCCCCCAAGCCCGAGAAGAACAAATCCCTCGAACAATGGATCTGGGACGCCGCCTGCTCCATCCGTGGCGCGAAGGATGCGCCGAAATACAAGGACTTCATCCTCCCGCTCATCTTCACCAAGCCCCTCTGCGATGTCTTCGATGACACTGCTCCGCGAGCTAGCGAATCATTTTCTACCGAAGGCAAATTGCAGAGCGTGCCCAAAGGGCAGGATAAGCTGAACCGCATCGCCGCCGAGGTGGGGTCGCGGAAAAAGGCGTTCCAGCTCGCCAAGCGCGATCACACTGCCCCGCGCGGCAGCGCTTTTTATAACTCCGAAGGCATCCCGCAGGTCGTGAGTGAAACGAGGGACAATCTCGTCCGCTTCTTCCTGCCGCTGGAGTCCGCCGATCCCGAGCAGCCGGTCTGGTCCGTCATCCGCATGCTAGCCGACAAGATTGGCGAGGGCGTGACCACCCACATGCGGGCCATCGCCAAGGAAAACCCGCCGTTGCAGGGCATCATCGACCGCGTCGATTTCAATGCCACCACCCACGGCCAGCGGGATATCGATGATGATCGCCTTTCCAATCTGATTGAAAAAATCAGCGAGAAACGCCTCGGGCTGGAGGACGTGGAGGCGGACATCATCGGCAAGAGTTACGAATACCTCATCGCAGCCAAGAGTAGGGTCACCTATACCTTCGCGTAGTGTTGGCCAAAGAACCCTGAAGAGAAAATGCCCACTCCCCGCCATAAGGACGCATCTCGCTTTCATTCCGCCCGGCTGTTTTCGGGGCTTTCCAGCTTTGCCGAATTGGAAAAGCGGATTTCGGGGCTTTCGACACCTCAGGAGCGAGGTGCTGCTTTTGAAGTTTTTGCGGAAGCCTACCTGTTTACCCAGCGCGTTCCACAAGCAAAGGATGTGTGGCCGATTGGAACCGAGCCCATAAATATTCGTAGCAGTCTTTTCTTGCCGACTCAGGACAAGGGGATCGATGGCCTGATTCTGGCTGAAGATGGCGACTTCACAGCGTATCAGGTTAAATTTCGCTACGACCGTAAAACCATCGTTTGGAATGATCTGGGCAATTTCTTCGGCCTGTCTGACAGGGTTCAACGACGTTTGGTATTCACCAACGCCTCCGACGTTAACGACACCGCGA
>JAYWDF010000475.1:0-1777 GCA_043779985.1 Akkermansiaceae bacterium
TGGCAACCGCTCGTCATGCATGTCTCGGAGCCAAGCACCTTCGCCGTGTCCGATGGCTCCCCTGCCCCGACCTGCGAGAGGCAGCCTGAGATCATAACAGTTAAGAATAGCTGATCCTTCCTCACTCAAAAATGATTTTTAAGATTTCACGGGGTGATGTGGCAAGCCAATAAACTGCGAGAATCCTCGTTCCAGGCTTGTGCCGGGGTCTGCCTGTAAATAGCTTGGCATGATGTTCGTTGGTTCTAAATGACCCTTTCAAACAGGCGACGCGGACGCGCCGCCCGGTCACCAGCACTATTAAATCCACAACATTTCCAGGCGAAAAAATCCGCTTCCTAAACTGTTTCAAAAATTCATCCACAGCATTAAGAATGTGAATTACGAGATCTTGTTACATTCGGCACTTTCGAGCCCTCTCCTTATGATTGGGGTGACCGGTGGCGTCCTCATGTTAGGATACCTCGCCACTCAATGGTGGACGGTTGCCGCCAGATATCGTTTCGAGGCGAAACGGAACCGGCTCGAGCTCGACGCGCTTCATCGGAAAATCGCACTCCTGAACCTCAAGGCGCAGGCGGCACCCGAATCCGCTTGGAATGGATACCGCAAGTTCACCGTTTCCAAAAAAGTGGCAGAGTGCGAGGACACTTACTCGTTCTACCTCACTCCGCACAACGGCAGGCCGCTGCCACCGTTCAAACCAGGTCAGTATCTGACTTTCGAACTGCATCCCCCGAACGCGGGCAAGCCTCTGGTCCGCTGTTATTCGCTCTCGGACGGCGCTCTGAGCGACGACCACTATCGGGTCACGATCAAGCGCGCATTACCGCCGGCGAACGAACCCGGCATCCCGCCGGGTATTATTTCCAGCTACTTCAGTGACCATGTGAAGGAAGGCGACATCCTCGACGTGAAAGCTCCCAGCGGCCGGTTCTTTCTTGATGTCGAGGTCGATCGCCCCGTGGTTCTCATCTCCGGCGGCATTGGCATCACGCCCATGCTGGCGATAGCGCGCCATCTGACACATGTGAAAGACAACCGGGAAATCTACTTTTTCTTCGGCTGCCGCAACAGCCTTGACCACATGTTCCGCGACGAGGTCATCGAATTGCAAAAAGCCAATCCAAACATGCGGCTCCACATCTGTTACAGCCGCCCGCTTGCCGGGGACGTTCGGGGCGAGACGTATCACCACGAGGGCCGTGTCACGAATGATCTGATGAAGGAGATTTTGCCTTCAAGTAATTACGAATACTATCTGTGCGGCCCCGGGGCATTTATGGATACCCTCGTCAACGGCCTGTATGACTGGGGTGTGCCGAAGAAGGATGTGAAATTCGAAGCCTTTGGCCCGGCCACCGTCAAGAGCGGGCCGCAAGAACCCACGACCAAATCCGAGACGGCCGATCAAGCGGTGATAATGATCGAGTTCGCCCGTTCCGGAAAAACAGTGCCGTGGGATTCCCAGATGGAGAACCTCCTTGAGTTTGCGGAGAAAAACGGCATCACCACCATTGAAGGAGGTTGTCGCGCGGGTAGTTGCGGAACTTGCCTTGTGGCGATCAAGCAAGGCGATGTCGAATACATTCTGGAACCAGGCGCTGCCCCGGAAGAAGGCGCCTGCCTTACCTGCATCTGCCGGCCAAAAGGGAAGATGGTGATCGACGCCTAAAGCGCTTAGTTATGGCAAAATCTGATAACAATTTGGCAAGCATCACCCGCCAGGCGGCCCGCCCGAAACGATGGGATGATCCGCTGGATCCCGCGATGAGCG
>JAYWDF010000476.1:0-1772 GCA_043779985.1 Akkermansiaceae bacterium
CATCATCCTCGAAGTCGAAGCCGGCTGCGTCGGTGGCGAAGAAGACGGCCACGACACCTCAGGCCTTCCGATCGAAAAGCTCTACACCACTCCCGAAGACATGGTGGAAGTTTACGAAGCCCTCCAGCCGATCGGCCGCTTCCTGTTTGCCGCCACTTTCGGCAACGTCCACGGCGCTTACAAGCCAGGCTCGGTGAAGCTTCTTCCGACCATCCTTCGGGACGGCCAAAAAGCCGTCACTGACAAGCACGGCCCAGGTGCTGAAATGGACCTCGTATTCCACGGTGGATCCGGCTCGGCCCTCTCGGAAATCCGCGAGACCCTCGACTACGGCGTGGTCAAAATGAACATCGACACCGATACGCAATACGCGTTCACCCGTCCGATCGTCACTCACATGTGCCAGAACATCGAAGGCGTCCTCAAGATCGACGGTGAAGTCGGCGACAAGAAGCACTACGATCCCCGCTCCTACCTCAAGAAGGGCGAACTCAGCCTTTGCGAACGGATGAAGACCGCTTGCGACGATCTACGCTCCACCGGCCAGACGATTTTCGGTAAAGCCTGATCCATCTATCAGAGCGGCCTTGGAAATCTTCCTAGGCCGCTCTTTTTTCTTCAAAAATCACATGTCCGCGCCAACAGCACCCCGGGAGCATCCACTCGCTAACATCCTGATCAACGTGATCATCCCGGTGTTGATTCTAAGCTATCTCAGCAAGGATCCTGACTTGCAAGAGCGACTTGGAAAGGTTGCCAAGCCTTGGCATATTGGCCCGCTCAAGGCGCTCGTTCTCGCTCTGGTGCTGCCCTTCGGCTACGGCGTCTGGCACTACCTAAAAACTCGCAAGGGCAACTTTTTCTCTGCTCTAGGTCTGATCTCGGTCCTGCTGTCCGGCGGATTGACGCTCTATCTCTGGAATAAAAACGGCACGGTCAAGCCGAACGCCGGCTTCCTCTTCGGCATCAAGGAAGCCCTGATTCCCTTGGTGCTCGGGATCGCAATTCTCACCTCCCACCGCTCTTCCACACCATTGATCCGGGTGTTTCTTTACAACGATTCGATTTTTGACATTCCGAAAATCGAAAATCGCGTGGCGGAGATTTCCGGGGGTCAAGCGTATGACCAGATCCTGCACGGCGCGACAAAGCTCTTCGCTACCTCGTTCTTCCTCAGCTCCTTGATGAATCTCGGCCTTGCCCAGTGGTTTTTCCGCGGTTTCGACGCCACGGCCATCGACGCCTTGGAGAAGTATAACGCGATCATCGCCCGTGTCACCGGCTGGGGCTTCGCGGTCATCGGCGTGCCAATCCTGATTTTCCTGTTCTTCACCTTGCGCCGCCTGCTCAAGGGCCTTGAAAAGCTAACAGGCTTCAAGGACGACGAGCTGATGCTCCCTCGTTGAGCAAAAAAAGAGGAGCACCCGTGACGAGCGCCCCTCCTTCGTGAATCCAGAAGCCGGGATCAATCCACCAGATTGTCCACGCGTTGTGCCAACTCGATGTCGAGTTCGGTCACGCCGCCGGCATCGTGAGTGGTGAGAGTCAGCGTCACCTTGGTGTGTTTGATCGTGATGTCCGGATGATGCTGGGCCTCCTCAGCGATCTCGGCGAGATCGTTGACGAAATCAATCGCATCCATGAATTCCTCGAACTCAACGATCCGGGTGATGCCGCCAACCACCTCCTCGCTGCGCTGGTCTTGAGCGCACCGTAGTAAAGCTCTCCCAGGGTTACGCTCGTGATCTTGATCTGTCGATCGTCGATTCGGT
>JAYWDF010000477.1:0-5430 GCA_043779985.1 Akkermansiaceae bacterium
AGCGCGCTGCCCACCATGCCGCGCAGAAGCCGCGCGGCATCGTTATCAAACGAATACTGCCACCAAAGGTCATTCCCATAGGCCACGTGGCGGGCGGAATAAAATCCAAACCACACGGCAAGGCCCACGATTGATAGAATGAGTCCCCACCACTGCAGGGAGAATCGCCTCGTCCAGATCCCGGCGTGACGGTGAAACTTCGACCGAAACGGCAGCAAGGCCCCGAGAAACACGCATAATACCAACGACTCCTCCCAGTCGAAGCCCTTGAGCAACGAGAAAACGATGCCCCCGCTCGCCATCACCACGGCGATCCACCAGGCCACCCGGACCCTCCGGAGTAAACCGCTGGCAACGATGATCATGACCGTGCCGGCAATACTCGAAAGGAAATGAGACGCCTCGACGAACGGCAGCGGAACGAATTCTTCCACCAAAATCCGGCGATGCGCATCCATCGGCGTAGTCGCGGAAAGCATCAGGACGAAGCCTCCCGCCAAAGCACTCATTCCCGCCAACCGCGGAGCAATGGCGGACCAAGCCTTGCCAGTGCTGTCCACGGTCAGTTTGGCCCAATGCCGTTTTGCCCAAATTTCCCGACAACTGACCACGCCCACAGCGATCACGAATGGAATCAGGTAATACGTCAGCCGATAAGTTAGCAGCGCCCCCACCATCACGGGCTGCGGGACCATCCCCACAGAGAACTTGGTGATAAACAGCTCCATCACACCGACACCGCCGGGCACATGGCTGGCCGCTCCCAAGGCCTGCCCCACGGCAGTAGCCGCTAGAAATGCTGGCGTTGAGATGGCAGCCGGGAGGAAAACCCGCAGCGCCAGACCGGCGAATAGCCAGTCAAAACCCGACACCACCATGGCCAGCAATAAAATCCGCCACGGCGGTAGGAAAGGAATCATCTTCCCACGAAATCCTGTCGCGGACAGCACGCAAAGTGTTCCACAGGACGCGAGCAAGACCACCCCGATCCCCCGCCCCAGCAGCACCGGCAACCAGCTCAATTGCGGCGGTGCCCAGCACATCATCACGCCCGCCAGCAGCGCATGGCCCAGCCATCCGGCTACTAACAAAAAACCGGTGATTTTGGCAATTTCCGCGCCACCCAAGCCATATTGACCGTAAAACCGCATTCGGATCGCGCCTCCTCCCAGAATCGTCCCGCCGCCGTTCATGCTGAATGATCCGGCAATCAATGCGGTTCCCAGCACCTTGCCCGTGGGCAAATCCTTCTTTAGCCACCGCAAAGCCGTCAAATCCAGCGAGGCATTGCACAAGAGGCTCGCCCCAGTCAGCAGCAGCGCCAGCGTGATGTGCACCACCCCGATCCGTTCGAGCGCGTCATCCAAGTCGTTCAAGTGGAAGCCGCCCCACTCTTTTCCCAAGGACCACACCGCGAAGGCAAGCAGAGCCAGCCACGCAAACGGGGCGATGGCGACAAACAGGCCTTTAATTCTCTCAGATATGATCGGGAAATCCATGCATCAATCGATAAACGCGCCGAGGTTTGAACGGCATTTCATTCCAGCTCAAGACCTTTCTACTGTGGAATGAACGCTACCGAAGGCGGGATTATTTCATTTTATGATTCACCTTTCGCCGCCACAGGCACCGGAATGGCCTCGCACACCTGTCGCCAACCCGGGAAATTCCACTTATTGGGAAACCCGCTGCATTGGTCAGGCTTCACCGGATGGATTCGACAAGAATTTCCATCGAGCATGATGCACTCGTGGTTCTCCTTCTCCACCAGCGAGAGCCCCTGCCGGTTCGTCCGCAGCCGGGTGAATTGATCGAGAAACCCTTGCTCCGCGAGACCGAGAAAACTTGCGATCACGGGAACCTCATCCTCCTCGATCCTTACGTCGCCCGGCCATTTGCAACAGGCCGTGCAGCGCTGGCAAACATAGTAAACGTCAGGCTCCAGGGTGACGTCCCGATTTCCCGGGCTACCGTGGTCTTTCTGAAATCCAGCCATCATGAATCGAGCCGCCGGAAATAGTAATTCACCCGCCCGAGGAAGCCCCGCCATTTCGCCCCGGGTCGCCCGTTGTCCATGAGGAAGTGGGGGCAGTTCTTATTGGGCGGATTCTTGCCACGGCGTGGCCAGTGATAGTGAGGCACCACATTTTGCAGTGGGATCCCCTTCGATTTCATCAAAACCGCAGTCAACTTCGCCGTGCGCTCCATCGTGCTGGAAAGGCTGCACCCGCGGTTTTCACACATCTCAATGCCGATCGACAAGCGATTGCCCGGCCCGTCGAAATCCGCATGCTCCCCTTGCTCACTCGTCGGCATGTGCTGGATGGCCACACCCTGATCGACCGTAAAGTGCCAGATCAGAAATCCAATGCGGTTGCCGTGCGCTGTCTTGGCCGAGCGCAGAGCTCCATTCTTCAGAGCCAGCGAGTGCTGCGCCGCTCCTGCCGTGTAGTTTTGCGTACTGTGAATCGTGATGTAGCGGGGAACCATGCGTCGTACTACCCTGCGCCCTTGCGTCCCACTCCTCACCATGTCCACTTTCAGATTCACCTGCCGCATCATCGCCGACAGCGAGGTGCCCCCTGCGGAATACGATCCCTGCCGCGCGCCCGGCGGCGAATACGCCCGATACTGGTCCCGCCGGCCACCAGGAGGGCCGATCGGCTGACACTGGAGACAGGCAAAAATCAAGATCGCAAAAGGAAGCAGCCAGCGAAGAGATTTCACGCCCGTAGAATTACCACGCCCGGTATAATTCGGAAATCTAAATTTCCACCCGGTCACGCAATCGGGTGTCACGTCCTTGCAAATGCAGGGACCACACTCCCCAAGACCCTCCGCCAAACCGCCCTGATTCCGCCAGAGTGGCCCAAAAAGCCCCCCCCCGCGGGATACACGCCCAGAGTCTAGCCCGACGTGCGGCTTCCGGACCGTCCAAAAGTGGGCGCGAAGCGCGCCTGACTGGATTGACTCCAACGTCCAGCCCGGTGTGCGTCCTCCGGACCGCCTAAAGGTGGGCGCGAAGCGCGCCTGACTGGATTCGAACCAGTGACCGTCCGCTTAGAAGTCGAATAGTATTGTCGTAACTAATTGAGGTTGAATTTCCCATTTTCTGACTTCCCGCCCATATTCCCCATTTTCTGGACAATGAGGCAGAATGAGGTTAAGTCCCGGCATGGCAAAACCCGTTCGATTCAAACCCAAAGAGACCGATTTTGGCTGGCGCTTGAACATCCCGCCGAAGTTTTCCGAAACCGGGAAGCGGCAGCAACTTCACTATCCGACGAAGCAGAAGGCCCTCGACGCCGCCGCAAAGCTGAAAGTGCAGCGAGAGACTTTCGGCGACCAAGCGGCCGCCATTTCCCCGAGCGTGGCGGAAGCCGCGACTGCCGCGATCCGACTGCTAGAACCGCTCGGCATCGGCCTGCTGGACGCTGTGCAACGCTTTGTGGAAACCGAGACCCGCAACCGTGCAAGCGTGACCATAGTGGATGCCGTGACAGCCTTCCGCAAGAAGGGCGAGGGATGGAGCAAGAGCCAATCGACCGCCTACAAGCTCCGGGGAGAGAAACTCGTCACCGCCTTCCCGGACCGTCTGATTTCCACGATCACCGGAGAGGAACTGCAACAGCACCTCGGCGACACGACCGACGGCCCCGGCGGATTCAACCAGAACGTGCGGCTTGTGCGTGCAATCTGGAATTGGTCCGCAAAGCCGCCACGCATTTGGTGCGACACCGAGGCCATCAAGCACCTCGACATCAAGGACACGGTCTCCGCCGAGGTGGGAACTCTAACCGCTGCGCAGGCCGCAGCGCTACTCCAGGCAGCGCAGGATCACCTCCCCGATTGCGTGCCTGCCTTCGCGATCGCACTCTTCACCGGCATGCGCCAACAGGAGATCGATCGCCTGACTTCTGGCGACATCACCACCGAGGGGATTACCGTCCCGGCGACCAGTGCGAAGACGAAGCGCCGCCGATTCATCCAGATGCCGGAACCTCTAACCGCTTGGCTGAAAGCCTACCCCCTCGGCGATAGCGTCACGCCGCCTAACTGGTCGAGAAAGGAGAAGGCCGTCCGCAGGCTCGCCGGGTGGGCAGTATGGTCCGACCACGTTGTCACCATGAAGCTCGACCCGCCCCTCGACGCCGCGCCTCCCGCCAACTTCCCCGAGTGGCCGCAGAACGCGCTGCGCCATACCGCGGCGACCATCTCCATCGCGCTCGGTAAACCTATCGAGACGCTGACCTTCGAACACGGGCACGTCGGCGGCCTGGAGATGCTCCGCCGGCACTACGTCGGCGCGATGCCTAAAGCCGAGGCGCTGAAGATCTGGGCACTGAGGCCCGCCCCCAAGAAGCAGGGGAGGAGATCCGCGAAGAAGATCACACACCTGAAGATCGCGTGATCGCGAGGAGCGCCGGGGACGTTGCGAGCGGGTGCCGCCGGGATCCGAGGTCACCGGCAGCATGGCGAGGCGACGGGCGGCGGCAGGCCCGGCCCAATACCTTCCTACTACCTTCCTACTACCTTCCGACTGCCTTCCCACTGCCTTCCCACTGCCTTCGCACTGCCTTCCCACTGCCTTCCCACTGCCCCCGCCTCAATCTATGTAAGTTACACACCTTGGACACGTTGACATAAAAAGTTCAATCCCTAGCAGATAGTCGAAACAGCCCCCGAAACAGGCCCTTTAAATTTCATCCTTTTATAAACGTGCGCGCGGGATGATAATAGATAAAGGATAAACTCGCAACGGGGTGCGAGTCCTCCCTTCGTAAGGAAGAGAAGACGGACCACGACAGTCGCCCCGGGCAAGCCCGCTCAGCCAAGTGGCCAGTCACCCCGCTCAGCCAAGTCGACAGTCACCCGGCAATCCCGGCGGATGGATTTGAGGACGAGACAGGCTTCGCCGTCGGTGCCTCCCTCAGGGCCGTCAGCACGCCGCAAGCCCCTGTCGGGTATACCGGGACCTCCGCGAAGGTTCCAAGCCCTCCTGACGGCCCGGAGCGAAACCCAGCTCCGCAGACTCGGACTGGACTGTCCAGGCGGTTTTCGCCATCGCTCCCGAGGGCGTGGAGATCCCCAAAATGGCGGCGGTGGCGTGAGCCTTCCCCGGAACCTCGCACATCCGATTGCAACGACCGAATCCAACGTTTGTATGAATCGGGCGAAATGGTAAAAATCGTGAAAACAACCATTGACCCGGAAACCGCCCGCGAGTAGAAGTTCCGCAGGTCGCGCAAGTGAGCCTGGCTTTGGTTAGCCACAAAACAACCGCCCACGGACCCCGGTCGCCCTCTTGGACGCCACGGAGAGTCTCGCCCCGCAGCTTGCTTAGGGAAGCTGCAAGGCCTTGGTTAGCCACAAAACAACCGCCCACGGACCCCGGTCGCCCTCTTGGACGCCACGGAGAGTCTCGCCCCG
>JAYWDF010000478.1:0-5427 GCA_043779985.1 Akkermansiaceae bacterium
GCGCCGGTTGATCGCGAGCCGGAGAGTCTCCAACTTGGTCAGGTAAAGGGCCTGTTCCATCGAGGCCTCGCCAGGCTGAAGCCACAGCACCTGGTCCCGACGGATATCCTCGCGGATTTCCAAGGCGCTGCCCCGTCCCACTCCGGCCCGCCGGAAGCTGCCCTTTTCACAAGCCTCTTCGCATTCGTGCCTCAAGCGCAACGCATCGCCGTCACCGACGCAGCCCGGCATCGATGCCCAGCCGTGCAGATCCATTGCATTCAGTATTTCCTCCACTGAACTGAAGAGCACGATTCCGGTGCAATCCACCAGACAAATCGGCCGACACCACATGAACCAAGCTCGCAGCGAATCCCTTCACGGGGAGGGCGATACGAAAAATCCCGCACGATGGAGGCCATCGCACGGGACTGATAGAGCGGGGCGAACGGTGGTCGCCGCCGGTCTTAGCCGGGAAGCAGGTCTTTCACCGCATCGCGCTCTTCCTTCAGCTCGTTGATGGTGAAATCAATTTTTTCCTGGCTGAATGCATCGACAGGGACGCCTTGCACGACTTCCCATTTGCCGTTCTCAAGAGTGTTGATCGGCATCGAGGCCATCAGGCCTTTTTCAATACCGTAGGACCCATCCGAGCAGACGGCGACCGAGTGCCAATCCCCGGCCGGAGTCGGGGTGATCAGGCTTTTCACCGTGTCCATGGCGGCATTCGCGGCGGAGGCGGCGGAGGAAAGGCCGCGGGCCTTAATGACGGCGGCACCGCGCTGTTGGACCGTGCTGATGAATTCGGACTTGAGCCACTCGGTGTCGGAGATGACTTCCGTGGCAGGGCGACCATCGATTTTTGCATTGGTGAAATCCGGATACTGCGTGGCGGAGTGGTTGCCCCAGATGCAGAGGTTGGTGACCTTGGACTGGTGGACGCCAGCCTTCTTCGCGAGTTGGCTTTTCGCACGATTCTCATCCAAGCGGGTCATGGCAAAGAAGCGGTCGCTCGGGATCCCGGCGGCGTTATTCATGGCGATGAGGGCGTTGGTATTGCAGGGATTTCCCACCACCAGCACGCGGACATCCTTGGCGGCGTTGCGGGCGATCGCCTGGCCTTGGCCGGTGAAGATCTTGCCGTTGATGCCAAGCAGGTCGGCGCGTTCCATCCCAGCCTTGCGCGGCACGGAGCCGACGAGGAGACACCAGTTGGCATCCTTGAAACCTTCGTTCAAGTCAGCAGTGCCCACGACTTCGTTGAGCAGCGGGAAAGCACAGTCATCGAGCTCCATAATCACGCCTTGGAGTGCGGGGAGACCGGGCTCGATCTCGATCAGGCGGAGGTTGACGGGCTGGTCCGGGCCGAAGACGAAACCGGAGGCGATGCGGAACAGGAGGGCATAGCCGATCTGGCCAGCGGCGCCGGTGATGGAGACGGTAATTGGTGCTTTCATGGTTTAAATACAGGAATCGCCGAAAAACTAGGGGGCCGGGTGAACGAGGTCAACTGGCAAGCCGAAGGAACCGCCGCGGCGCTTCGATTTGCGCAGGGTTCGATAAAAAACGGCCGATCGCGGTGTCAGGGTAACGGGGCGATCCCATTAATTTGCACCCGCCTACAAATCCTGCTTCCCCGTACAAGCACCCGCCGTTCTAATTCCAGCATGATTGACATGCTGGTACGCCTCTATGCCTTGCCGGAATCGGCGCCGCTCTATGACACCATCGCTGCAAAGGGCGTGACCCTGCGACGGGCAAGGGCGTTTGAAAAACACACGGTGGCGGCGTTCGCCAAGGCGCATTTCTCGGAAAAATGGGTGAGCGAGGTGGAAGTGGCGATGACCCGACAGCCGATCTCCTGTTTCATCGCCACGCGCGACAAGCAGATCCTCGGTTTCGCGTGTTACGACACCACCCAGCGGGGATTTTTCGGTCCGACCGGAGTCTGGGAGGAAGCTCGCGGCTTGGGTTTGGGCAAGGCGCTGTTGTTCAAAGCGCTCGAAGCCCTGCGCGAAATCGGCTACGCCTACGCGATCATCGGTGGAGTCGGACCGAAGGAATTTTACGCGAAAAACTGCGGTGCGATCGAGATTCCAGGGAGCGATCCGGGGACTTACTCCGACTTGCTGCCGTAGCGGCGAGCACTGCTACACCGCGTGAATCCCGATGCCATATTTCACGCACAGCGCGGCGACCCGGTCCTTTTCCAATAACAAAGTCTTCCCCGCCTCAATGGCGATGCCCCCTACTCCGGCCGCGGCGCAGGTCTCAATGGTTTCCGGGCCGATCACCGGCACGTCGAAGCGGAAATCCTGATTCGGCTTCGACACCTTGACCAGCAGTACCTCTTTGCCCCGGCCGAGTTCGCCGCCGCGTTTGATACAAGCGTTTGTTCCCTCGAAGGCTTCCGCCGCAAGCACCGTGCCATGGCGGACGACGACGCTCTGTCCGATGTCGAGCGCACTGGTCTGCTTCGCGATCCGGAAGCCGAACTCCGCGTCTGACAACTGGCGCTTCTTAAACGCCGGCCCGCACACCGCGCCGGGACCGGGAAGATGGTCCTCGAGAAACGTCGTGGCGGGAAGCAGTGTGATGCCATCCTTGGCCAACTCGTCGCCGATCGCGCCGAAAAGCGTCTCGGCATTCCGCTCCTTCACCCGCGCCAACATCATGAGAATCCGCAAGTCAGGCCGCAGATCGAACAAATTTTTCGGGGAAATCTGTCCCATCATTACCGCCTCGTCGGCCCCTTCACGGCGGAAAAACTTGATCAGTTTGCTCAACTGGCCGACGCGGACCCACTCGACGGCATCGGCTTGACCCTCAAGTTCCGGCTTGGTTTCCCCGTGAAAGGCGACGACCACCAGCCGGATGCCGGGGGATTTCCGGCGCGCTTCAGCGATGAAAGTTTCCGGGTAGACTCCGCTGCCTGCGATGATTCCGATGGTGCGAGTAGAAGCCATGCTGCGTGTGTCGGGGAAATACCGGCTGTCGCAATGATTGAAAAGTAGCGGCTGTGGGACTCGAACCCACACTCGTTAGAACTCGATTTTGAGTCGAGCGCGTCTACCAATTCCGCCAAGCCGCCTTGGTGGGCCGCAGATTGGCGGGACATTCCGCCGAGGGCAAGAGGATTTTAAATCACCACGCTTTCTCGCCTCGCGCATCGCACGGAAGCCACAGCAGCGCGACGGTCTGCACCTCCACGTCGCTCTTGGCCGGCTTGATGGATTCCGTCTCGAGCACCAGTGAGGCGGGGTCGAACGACTCGGTGAGCTTGGCAATACCAGCCTCGAGATCACCCGTGACTGCGGCGATCTCCGCGGTGATCGCCGCGATTTTCGCATCTGCATTCGCCACATCGCTGTGTTGTTTGTAAGCGCCGGTCGCCTTGCTGATGGACGAGGCCCCTCGGGTGAGCGATCCCAGCCCGGCTTTGCGCCCGAGAAACGCGCCGAGGATGCTGCCCAGCACGGACACTCCGGCTTGCATGGCGGCGGAGGTGGACTCGGCCTTCTCCTTGGCGAGCTGGCCCTGCGCAGTCTGCAAGCGGGACTCGATCCCGGTGATTTTTTTCGTCGCGGTCTCGCGCAGTTTGGCGATGGCCGCATCCCGCGTCTCGCGCGCTTCGTGAGTCAGGCGGACGCGGAAATCCGCCTCGCTCTCGCCGAGCTTCGACCACGACTTGAGCGCCGGACTGGAAAACACATCCGCGCGCTCGCTGCGGTAAAGCCACTCGGCGAAATCCTTCTCCACCTGCTTGTAGTTCGCCGCATTCATGGCGAAGCCGGGCAGTTCGGCAAATCCAGCACCTGCGGCTGGCTCGCTACCGGTTTCCTCAAACTTGAGCGGTGCGGGCAGGTTTTTTTCCCAATCGATTCCCGTGGCGTTGATGGGATTCACCAGGCTCACCGTCCGCGAGCCATCCACTCCGGTCTTGGCGGAGGAAAAGTGCACCAGACCCACCCTGAGCAAATGTGGCAGGTAGGTGATGTCCGCCGTCGGTCCGGCGACAGGCTGGAAAATTTCATTCACCCCCGCGCCGACAAGCGGCCGCGCGGACGGAGCCGCAGCCGGCGCGGACATTCCCGGCATCCCCATCGGATTCGCGACGGCAGCGGGCGCGGCCGCAGGTCCGGCTTTCATGAAGTCGCCGCGTTTCGGATCCATCAGCAGCTTGATCTGGCTACGGGTCAGCGGACCGGTGAGGTAACTCATCACCCAACGGACGTGGAAAATAACAGGTGCGTCCTCGTGGACGTTATTCATCAGGAAAATCCGGTTTCCGAGGCCGGAAATGAGCCGCTCCATGTCGCTACGGTTGAACTGCGCGTTCTGCGATCCCGCTGCGCCCTCGAGGCCGTCGAGCACGCGGAGCTTGTCACGTTCGGTCTGCAAGCGGCCGAGGAACCAAGTGCCAATGTTCGACAGCGCCTTGTAGTCGAGATCCACCGGGTTCTGCGTGGCTAACAAACAGCCGAGTCCGAACGCGCGGCCTTGTTTCAGCAGGGTCATCATCGGCCGCTTGGACGGCGGATTCGCACTAGGCGGCAGATAGCCGAAAATCTCGTCCATGTAGAGCAGCGCGCGCAGCGAGGTCGTCCCGTTTTGCGAGCGCATCCAGCCGAGCATCTGATTGAGTAACAGACTCACGAAAAACATCCGCTCGGTATCGCCAAGGTGGGCGATGGAGAAAATGGAAATCCGCGGCTTGCCCGCAGCGGTATGCAGCATTTGCGCGATGTCCAGCGGCGGGCCTTCCAGCCACGTCGCGAAGCCGGGCGAGGCGAGGAGATTGTTGAATTTCAGCGCCAGCACCTGCCGCGCCTTTTCGGGCATGAATGACTCCAGATCGATCACCCCGACCTTGTCAAAGGACGGCTTCTGGATGTGACGGATCAGCGTTTCAAGCGTGACATTTTGCCCGGCCGCCCAAGCGTGTTGGAAAATCGCAGCCACCAACACCGCCTCGGGACTCTGAACCGCGTCCGCCGTCACGCCGACCAGGGACAGCAGCGACGACACCGTGCTCTCCACGCGCTCCCCTAGCAACTCGGCGTCATCCATGATTTCAAACGGCGGCACTTCCAGCGAACTTAAGATCGACACAGGAATCCCAGCCTTGCTGCCGGGAGTGAAAATGTTGATGTCCACCTTGTCGCGCAAGGTGGCGATGCGTTCCGGATTCTGCCCCCAGTCGGCCAGGCCGGTTTTCCACATCGTCGCGGTCTGCGCCGCAAAATCGTCAGGCGTCAGCCCCTTCTTCGCCGCGTCATCCTCGTTGATCCACGGCCGGAAACTCTTCGCATCCAGATCCGGAAACATCAGCAACAGGTTCGCAATGTCGCCCTTCGGATCGATGATGATCGCCGGGACATTGTCCATCGCCGCCTCTTCAAGCAGCGCGAGGCAGAGCCCGGTTTTACCCGAGCCGGTCATCCCGAG
>JAYWDF010000479.1:0-1765 GCA_043779985.1 Akkermansiaceae bacterium
GCATTTTCCACGATCGCGGGCAGACCAGGTAGCATTTTGGCGAGTTCGGGATTCGAGGTTTCGAGTTCAGCCAGCGTTTTCGCCGGAGTGGGAACCCGCAAGGAAAGCTGGTAGCTCGCGGTGTAGCTCGCCTCGTCCACGCGCTCGCGGGATGCGATGCCGCCCTTTTCGACTTTCACTTCGGTTTTAAACGGGATGCCAGAGCGCAACTTCCGCACGTCGGTGACACTGCCCAGCTCCACATCCGGGACCACCACGGGCGGGGGACTTTTGGCGGAAATTTGTTTCGCCGCATCCTCGAGGGATTTTTTCAGCGCTACGATCTCCCGCTCGTATTTCGCCTCCAGGTCGGCGCGCAACTGCGCCTCGGCCTTGCGGTAAAGGTCCTTGTGATCCACCGGGACGACCGCGGGCTTGGGTGAGAAGATTTCCTCCAGGCCACGCTTCACTTTTGCCAATTTCCCGCTTGCCACCAGCCCCAGCGCGATGATTGCCAGGTAAAAAAGGTCCCTCATGCCGAACCATTTGAAGCCCTTATTCCGGCGGTGATTGGTGTCTCTTAGCTCGTCCATCGCCAACATATTAACGGTTTCTTTCCGCCCATCAATCCTCGTCCGACAAAGTTTTCCCGCCGCCGTTTCACAATTTTTCCATTTCCTCAAAACTCGGCCATGACAAACCCGCTCCCATCCCTACACTCAGCGCCGTGAGTTATCAGGTCTTCGCCCGCAAATACCGACCCAAAACCTTCGACGACGTCCTCGGACAGGATCACGTCGTAAGGACCCTTCGTAACGCCATCGCCCAAAAGCGACTGGCTCACGCCTACCTTTTCGTCGGCCCGCGGGGCACCGGGAAGACCTCCACCGCCCGCATTCTCGCCAAGGCGCTCAACTGCACCGCTGGGCCTAAAGCCGATTTCGACCCGGACGAAGACGTCTGCATCGAAATCGCCGAAGGCCGCTCGCTCGACGTTCTCGAAATCGACGGTGCCTCCAACAACGGCGTCGAGCAGGTCCGCGATCTCCGCGAATCCGTCCGCTTTGCCCCGGCCCGCGGCCAGTTCAAGATTTTCTATATCGACGAGGTCCACATGCTCTCCAACGCCGCCTTCAACGCGCTGCTCAAGACGCTCGAAGAACCGCCGCCGCATGTGAAATTCATTTTCGCCACCACCGAGGCGAACAAGATCCTCCCCACCATCCTCTCCCGCTGCCAGCGCTTCGACCTCCGCCCGATTCCCACGGAAACCATCGCCCAGCACCTCCTCCACATCGCAAGCCTCGAGGGAATCACCCTCGATGACACTGCCGCGTGGGCCATCGCCAAAGGTGCCGACGGCGGCATGCGCGACGCCCAGTCAATGCTCGACCAGCTCGTTTCCTTCTGTGGCGACACCATCAACGAGGCGAACGTGCTCGACGTCTTCGGCTTCACCTCACGGGAAAAAGTCGCAGCGCTCACGCAAACCCTGCTCGCCCGCGACAACCCTGCCGCCCTCTCGCTCATCCAAAAGGAAGCGGAAACCGGCCGCGAGCTCTCCCAACTCCTCGGCGAACTCATCGGCTGCCTGCGCGCCCTGCTCGTCGCCAAGCTCGATCCCTCCGCCGACGGCGAAGGCATCCCCGCCCACCTCTGGACCGCCTTGCTCCAGGCCGCCGCCGAATACGCCCCCGACCGGATCCTCGCCGCCATCGACGTCTTCGCCGAAACGGAAGGCCGCATGAAATGGGCGACTAACAAGCGCCTCCATTTCGAACTTGGC
>JAYWDF010000480.1:0-1764 GCA_043779985.1 Akkermansiaceae bacterium
ATTTCGTCCCGCCGCAGGTGACCATCCAGACCGAAGTCCCCGGGCTCGCGCCGGAGCAGGTGGAGAAACTCGTCACCTACCCGATCGAGGCGGCCGTCAGCGGCATCGCGAACTTGGACACCGTCCGCTCGGAGTCAATTCAAGGGCTGTCGGTGGTGACCGTCTCGTTCGAAGAGACTTCAAATATTCTGGTAGACCGCCAGCTTCTCGCCGAGCGGATGACCGAAGTGGCCGGGCATCTGCCCAAGGAGTCGAAGGCGCCGACGCTTTCTCCGCTGGTGTCCTCGACGATGGACTTGTTGAAAATCGGCCTGACCTCCGAGCGCACCCGTCCGATGGAGCTGCGCACTCTGGCGGATTGGCAGCTCAAGCCCCTGCTGCTCGCCGTGCCCGGCGTGGCGGATGTTAGCGTCGTGGGTGGCGAAGTGGAACAACTGCAGATCCAGGTGGACGCCAAGCAACTGCTGGCGCTGCAAGTCACCCTGGCCGAGGTCATTAAGGCGGCCGGCGAGGCCACCGGCATCCGCGGCACCGGCTACATCGAAACGGCGAACCAGCGCTTGCTCATCGATGCCGAGGGTCAATTTTCCGATGCCGCCACCCTCGGCGCGACGATCATCAAAGGCAGCGGTGGCGATGCCGTGCGCCTGCGCGACGTGGCGAAAATCGTCAAAGCCCCTGCGCCGAAGTTCGGCGATGCACTGATCATGGGAAAACCCGGCGTGCTGCTGGCCATGACCAGCCAATACGGAACGAACACGCTCGACGTGACCCGGCGTGTCGAGCGTGCCCTGGCGGATTTCCAAACGACCTTGGACAAGCAGGGCATTACCCTCCACGGCGGCCTGCATCGTCCTGCGAACTTCATCGAGATCGCGCTCGGGCACATCGGCAACTCGCTGGCCATCGGCGCGGTGTTGGTGGTGATCGTTCTCCTGATCTTCCTTCGCAGCCCGCGCACGGCGTTCATTTCGTTTCTATCTATTCCGCTGTCGCTGTTGGCAGCGGTGATCGTGTTCCGGGCCTTCGGCGTGGCGCTGAATACGATGACGCTCGGTGGCTTCGCCGTGGCCATCGGCGTGGTGGTGGATGATGCGATCATCGACGTGGAAAACATCGTGCGCCGCCTGCGGGAGAACGCGGCCGCTGCCGCGCCATTACCCTATGCGCGGGTGATTCTCGATGCTTCCGTGGAGGTCCGCAGTGCGATTGTGTATGCCACGCTCATTGTGATGGCGGCGTTCATCCCGGTGTTCCTGCTTGGGGGCATCCAAGGCCGGTTCTTCCTGCCGCTGGGTCTTGCTTTCGTGATGGCGACGCTGGCCTCGCTGCTGGTCGCCATCACCGTGACTCCGGCGCTGTGTTCCTTGATGTTAGGAAAGCTCAAGGAGGACAGCGAGCCATTCTACCTGCGCTGGATGAAGTGGCTGCATTCGCATGGCCTGCGCCTGGTGGCCCGTTTTCCCAAGCTGACATTTCTGCTCGCGTTGTTGGTATTGGGTGGCGTGGCGGCGCTGGTGCCGGGTTTGAAAACCGCATTTCTGCCGGATTTCCGCGAGGGCCATTTCGTCATGCAGCTTTCCGCGGTTCCCGGGACTTCCCTGGTGGAAATGACCCGGCTCGGGGCATCCATTTCCAAGGAACTCCTCGACGATCCGCGAATCCTGAGTGTGGTCCAACAGGCGGGTCGCTCGGAAGCCGGTGTCGATACCTGGGGGCCGGAGCGCTCGGAATTCCACATCGAACTCAAGCCGGGCATCGGCA
>JAYWDF010000481.1:0-5410 GCA_043779985.1 Akkermansiaceae bacterium
AAATTCGCGGGCTGACTTTTCCGGTCCGACAAAAGTGATTTCCAGCGGAAACGGACGTGCGATGGCATTGCCAGGTGTATAGGCTTGTCCCTCGTCTTCCGGTTGTCCGACCCGGTAGAAATTCTTGAGCTCACTCGGCTTTGTCTTGGCCAGTGCAAGCATCACATTTTTGATGGAAGCGAGTTGATAGTCGAGAATCCCTGTGGTGCTACCCGCTGCTAACGAAGTCTTGTAGCGTTCAAATCCCACGAAAAACGCCTCGGGAACGGTGGTTCCGGCATCTTCGAACGCCTTGCGCACCTCAGTGTTCGCCGCGAGCAAATGCGTGGTGAACTCCTGAGGCGTGATGTTCTTGATTTCCTTCGACCGGAAGCCTTGAAACGCACTTTGGAGCTTTTCTACGGATTGCCGGTAATCCTCGAGCGCTTTGCTCTTGCCGTCGAAATTCGCAGTGGTCGGGTAGAGCGGGCTCTTCTCGAAGTCGGCAGCCTCAGCGGCAGCGGCATCAAATTGCTCCTTAGCCGCGTCGTAGCGCTTCGAGCCTTGATTGCCCACGAAGAACAGCAGCGCGGCCCCGACGAGGGTGCCTCCACCGAGAACTCCAATAAATTTATTATCCTTAATCCAACTCATAATTCAGATGGCAAATTGTTAATGCGGCTTACTTGATGACGACCTCACGGGCCAGCGGCAGGGTGATGACGAATGGCAGCCCCAGTTCGCCCGGCTTCCCGACAACTGAGATATCCATAATCCGATCGTCACTGAGGACGATGTCACCCTTGGCATCCTTGATCTTGAAACGGAAGCTGGTCGATTTATCCCGCAGATTTTTCAGCAACTCGGAGACAATGTTCTGGCTCTTGGGCGTTTCCCGCCAGAAGCCCTTGATCCGCACGGCGTTGGCAGTTGCAGCCATGGCCGCACCGGGCTTTTTGCCTGGGGCTGGGGCCGCTGACTCGACCTTGATGTCGTTGAGGGGCGAGGTTCCGTACGCAGCGGTGAGGAATTCGGCCTTGATGATGGATTTTCCAGTCTTCGAGCTTGTGTCCGAACCGCCTCCGGGGGCTTTGGATCCGGCAGCCGGTGGCTCGTAACCAGAAAGTGGCTCCAGATCCGTGATCCAGACCGCATCGCTGGCGAAGGCACCGCGGACTTCCGCGAGCAAGTCCATCCAGAAAGCGTGGGATGCTTCAGCTTCGGTGTAGCCCTTGGCGATTTCGCGAAGCGCCTCTTCCTTTTTCAGCAGTCCGTCAATCTTCAGCTTAAGCGGGGCCAAAGTCTCACGCTGGTCCTTCATGGTGAGCGCCTTTTCGGCAGCCTTGGACGCGGCGACGTATTGGAAAGCAGCCCAGGTGCCGATGCCCCCCAAAAGAATCGCTGCGGCTGCAATGAAATAGGGCTTCCGGCGGTCGGCCGAGCGAGACTGCTCGACAACATGAGGCACCAGATCGATGTTGATCGCTGACTTGCCGATCCCACGAAGCCCGAGACCCACGAGTTCTCCCATCAGGTGTCCCTCGCGCTGCACCAACGCTGGATCGACTGACTTACCGATCGTGACATTGCGCACCGGATTGAAATATTCGACCGGAAGACTCAGCTTCTCTTGGAAAAACTCGAGTGTATAGGGGAGATTCGCACCTCCGCCGGCAAGAAGCACACGACGTGGGGCGCTGCCACCATGCTGGCTGCGATAGTAGTTGGTGGTCCGTGCAATTTCCGCAGGCAGGCGGGTCAACGCGTTCCGGATGACCATGGCAAGGGCTGCCACAGCTTCATCCATTTGCTCTGTGTGTCCACCACCCAGTGCGACAAGACCATTTGAAATCTTTTGATGCTCCGCTTCCATGAACGGGATCCCATATTCCTTGGCGATGGCCGCCGTCACGGCACTTCCCCCGATGGCGATGCTGCGGGTGAAAAAGCGACGGCCTTCAATGTAAAGAAGGTTGCTGGTCTTCGCTCCGATGTCGATCAGGAGGATCGGTTCTTCTGGATTGCCATAAGTGGCCCGGAAGGCATTGTAAATGGCCATTGGCGCGACATCCACCTCGAGGGTGCCGAGGCCGCTGTCGTTGACGGCAGTGTTGATTTCATCAAGCGAGTCGGCTTTGATCGCTACGATGACAACCTCCTTATCATCGGCACCTTCGATGAGCTCATAATCCCACACCACCTCTTGGAGAGGGAAAGGCACATGCTGCTGCGCCTCGAAGGTGACGAGCTGCTCGATATTGTCGTCTTGAAGCGGCGGGAGCTTCACGAAACGGGTGAAGACCGATTGTCCGGAAATGGCGTAGCGAGCCTTGGTTTTGCCCACCTTCAGCCGCTGCGTCAAGTCCGCGATTGCGATCCGGGTCTGGGAAACCTTGGAGGCATCCAACGCGGGATCCGCGACGATGGTTTCCGAGTCATAGGCGGTGAGGATCAAACTGCCGTTTTTCGAAACTTCGAAAACGGCCATGCCGATGCGCTGCGATCCAATATTGAGTGCGATGGTGGTCTGATTGTCAGCCATGATTCGATAGAGATAAGAGAGAGGGCTTTGTGGGTGTGGGAGAAAACGAAGACTTCGGTCAGCGGCGCTCAGCGCTCACCTCTGCGTAGCGATCCCACCACATATTGCTGAATGGCGTTTCAGTCTTGTTGAGAAGCGGCACGGATTCGCTGCGGGAGATCTTGTCGGAAGCCATGGCCCACCATCCCACTTTGCCCTTACTGGTCTCCTGAACGACCTTCTCGCCATTGATCAGCACTTCGTAGCCGACGTATTCGACGGCTTGCTTTCCGCCCCGGTCGATACCGGTTAGGCGCTTGATCGAGGCAGGAGAGAGATACACCGAGCAGTAAATATCCTCATTCAGTGGCACGTTCACGTGCTCGATGTCTTTGGTGAGAAGCAGCATCGATGCGGGCTTTTCAGGATTCTTCACTGCGATATACCACTTCACGGTGATTTTATCGCAAGTCTTGGAAGCTGGCTCCGGGCTGAGGGAGATTTTCAACTTGGCTTCGATCTCGAGCCAGTCCTTGGGCTTGAAGGCTTTGTTCTTACCGCCTGAAAATTCGGGGGAAGGAAGATCATCGAATGCCGGCTTCTCACCCAGGACTTTTGCTGCTTGGCCGCAAGCACTGCCGATGGAGAGGGCTGCGATGAGAGCCGAGGCGGTGATTGAGAAGGATTTGCGTAGTAGAACGTTCATTCGGTTTGGATTTACAAGGAACCTAGAGAATCGCCCTTCGGGTTGACGAGAGAAAATGACGATTTTTCAGGAAAATTTCGATTAAAGTAAATACACTCGGTGCTTGCAAGCGTCAGACGCGGTTGACGGTTTGACGTTTGCCGCCCATGACTTGGGCATGCCGCCAGCGAAATTTCCGATCAATGCCCCTCAACCCCGTGTCGTAGGAAGCTTTGGCAGCGCGCTGGATTTGAGGGCTGCCAACGCCACACAGGTCGGTAAATGCTGCGATCTAGCTGAAATCCGCCTGGATTTACTCGCGTTGGGCGGCGAGGACATCACTCCCGCGCTTTGGGAGCATCTGTTGGGCGTCCCCCTGCTGTTCACCGCCCGCAGGCGCGAGGAGGGCGGCGCGCTTGAACTGACGGCCTGCGCACGCATGGCACTTTTGAGACCCGCGCTGAAGGACGCTGCATGCATCGACGTGGAGGTGGCAAGCATTCAGGAAATGGCGGCGATTTTGCGCGAGATCGCTGAATTGGATATTCCATGGATCGCCTCCTATCACGACTTTAACCAACTCCCCGACACCACCGTCCTTGAGCAGGCGGCCCAACAGGCGAAGGCCGCCGGAGCCGCCATCTTCAAGGTCGCCGCCAAGCTGTCCTCGCCCGCGGACGTCGCACGACTGGCCGAATTCCAGTTGGCAGATCACGGGATCCCGGTGTCTACGATGGGGATGGGCCCACTGGCTCCCGTTTCACGCCTGCTCTGCGCACAAAGCGGCAGCCGGCTCAACTACGGATACCTTGGCGACACGGCGACAGCTCCCGGCCAATGGGATAGCGCCTTGCTGAAAACGGCCGTTTCCCGACTGGTTTCGATCCTGCCTTGACCCGGACTAACCGATGATCTCCACCGGCGCATCCGGCAGCGCCTTGAGAAACACCTGGCCGTAGCGCTTTGTTAGAATCCGGTTGTCGAGAATACAGACGAGCCCCTTGTCGCGCTCGGTCCGGATGAGGCGACCCACGCCCTGCCGCATCTTGAGAATGGCCTCCGGAACCGAGTAATCCATGAATGGATTACCACCGGATGCTTCGATGGATTCCAGCCGCGACGCCGTGAGCGGATGATCCGGCACGGCGAAAGGCAGACGGGTGACGATCACGTTGGAAAGCGCCTCTCCCGGAACATCCACGCCGGTCCAGAAGCTATCCGTCCCGAAAAGCACGCTGTGCACATCATTGCGGAATTCTTCGATCATCCGGTGCCGGGGCATGCCGTCGCCTTGCAGGAAAACCCGCCAGCCCTGGGTCCGGAAAAAGTGCTCCAGCCGCTGGGCCGCGTCCCGCATCGTCCGATAGCTGGTGAACAGGACGAATGCGCGCCCGTCACTCTCTAACACAGACTGCCGGATTCCCTCCGCGAGCAGCTCGTCATAGCGCGGCGTCCCCGGGTCTGGCACGGATTTGTAAATCCGGATCTTCATCTGCCGTTGGTAGTCGAAGGGACTGCCAATGCACAGGGCGCGGGCTTTTTCCGCTCCCACGCGGCCACGGAAATAGCCGAGCTTGGGATCTCCCACGCCGAGTGTCGCGCTGGTTAGCACAAGGCTTTTGCTGCCTCCGAAGAGCAGCGGCCGCAAGCGGTCGGCGACGTTGACCGGAGCAGCATGGAGGCTGAATTGCTGTTCATCCCGCCCGCTGCGCTCCACCCAGTAAACGCTGTCATCCGTGGCTTGATCGAGGAAAACTCCGATCGAGCCGTGTGCCTCGCGCAGCCGCCGGGATGCGTCCTGCAGCTCGGCACGGGTCGTTTCGGACTCCACGTCCGCCGCGAGGTTGTCGATCTCCAGCCAAAGGTTCCGCAGGGGTTCGGCGAGCGTGTTAGGCACCACTTCCGTCTGACGGATCCGGCACTCCTTGGAGAAATTTCCAAACTTCGCCACGTCGCCCACCTGATGGAAAAACCGGTCCGCCGCAATCAAGGCGGACTCGACGGCGACCATCGCGGAAGCCTTGCGGAAGGACTTGAGCAAGCCCTTGCGCGTCCGCGGGTGATAGAGCCGCTGCAAGTCAAAGCGCAGCCCGGATTGCGATACCCGCAGACCGAGCTGGATTGCGGCGACCTGCTCGATGGTGTGCGCCTCGTCAAGGATCGCGAAGTCGTTAGGAAACAGGAAGCCGCCGGTTTTCCTGGCGGCGTTTTCCTCGTCGCCCGGC
>JAYWDF010000482.1:0-1759 GCA_043779985.1 Akkermansiaceae bacterium
GCGGTGGGCACCTTGTTTCGAGGAATCTCGCTGGGATCGGTTCTGCTTGTCGTCGCCATCGGCCTGGCGATCACCTTCGGGTTAATGGGCATCATCAACATGGCGCACGTTGAACTCATCGCGGTCGGGGCTTATACCACCTACATGATTCAGAACGTTTTCGCGTCCGGCCTGAACATTTCGCCGTTTGGGATCTCACTTTCCATCCCCGGTTTGAATCTGCCACCAGGCAGTATGGGGATGTATTTCGTCGTCGCGCTTCCAGCCAGCTTCCTCGCGGCGGCATTGGTCGGCCTGCTCCTGGAGCGTACGGTCATCCGCTTCCTTTATAAGCGGCCACTCGAGTCACTTCTCGCGACATGGGGGATCTCACTCGTTCTCCAACAGCTCTTCCGGCTGATTTTCGGCGCGAACAACGTTCAGGTATCAAGTCCTTCCTGGCTATCAGGAAATTGGACGGTCAACGATGTCGTCTTCGGCTGGAACCGCGTGTTTGTTATTGGCTTTGCCGTCCTCATCATCGTGGTGACCTGGCTGGTTCTGAATAAAACCTCGCTCGGCCTGCTCATCCGGGCGGTGATGCAAAACCGCAACATGGCCGCCTGCATGGGCGTCCGCACCGAGCGGGTGAACATGCTGACCTTCGCTTTCGGCTGCGGCCTGGCGGGACTGGCCGGTGCCTTTCTATCACAAATCGGCAACGTCGGCCCCTCGCTCGGACAGAACTACATCGTCGACGCATTTATGACCGTCGTCGTCGGCGGCGTGGGAAACATTCTCGGAACCGTCATCAGCGCCCTTGGCATCGGCATGGCGGACCAGTCTCTACAACAATACCTCGGAAACCCGGTGATCGGGAAAATTCTCGTCCTCGGAGCGATCATCCTTTTCTTGCAATGGCGCCCCGCAGGCATCTTCGTCACGCGTTCCCGCAGCCTTGATTGACCGATGACTAACCAACCCTTCACCGGACGCGTCCAATTTCCCGTCCTCATCCTTGCCTCCGTGTTTCTTGTGGTGGTGATGCCGGCCTTGAATGCCTTTGGATTCATCGAGAACTTTACGCTGAATCTCTGGGGCAAGTATCTTTGCTACGGAATCATGGCGATTTCGATCGACCTGTTATGGGGCTACACTGGTCTGCTGTGCCTTGGACAGGCGCTGTTTTTCACCCTCGGTGGTTACATGATGGGGATGCACCTCATGCTGATGATCGGCAAACTCGGTGCCTATAAAAGTGTTCTCCCCGATTTCATGGTATTCCTCGGGTATTCGAAAATCCCCGCGTTCTGGCAGCCGTTCTACTCGTTCCCCTTCGCGCTGCTGATGGTCTTCCTCGTCCCTGGATTGTTAGCATATGTCTTTGGCTATCTCGCTTTCCGCTCGCGGATCAAAGGCGTGTATTTCTCCATTCTCACCCAGGCCCTCACTTACGGCGCGGCCCTGCTGTTTTTCAGAAACGATCTGCTCATGGGGGGGAACAACGGCTTCACCGATTTCCGCACGCTCCTCGGCGCGGATCTGCGGATCGCCTCCACCCAGCGGGTTCTCTATATCTGCACCGCCGTGCTGATGGTGACGGTGGTGGTCGGTTGCAAATGGCTGACTAACTCCCGCTTCGGGCTCATCCAGCGCGCCATCCGCGACTCGGAAAACCGGGTGCTCTTCTCCGGCTACGCGACGGCGAATTTCAAGCTCTTCATCTTCGTCATCAGCGCGATGATCGCGGCCTTCGCCGGTGCGCTCTACGTGCCACAGG
>JAYWDF010000483.1:0-1759 GCA_043779985.1 Akkermansiaceae bacterium
GCTGCCGGACCCGATAATCCCCCCGAGACACCAAATCCAATGACAACACTAGAACCACACGCAGTACCAAACGCCAAACGGCTCCTCTGGGCCGGATTCATGGCCATCCTAGCAGCCGGCGTCGGCTTCGCCATCCGGGGCGGCATCTTTGACAACTGGTCGAAGGAATACGGATTCACCGGAGCCCAACTGGGAGCGATCGGCGGGGCTGGCTTCATCGGGTTCTGTTTCGGGATTTTCGGAGGCGGGGTGATTGTGGACAAGATCGGTTACGGCAAACTGGTCATCGTCGCGCTCCTTTGCCACATCCTCTCGGCGTTCGTCACTTTTGGGGCCAGCACTCCCGAGAATGCTTACAATTTCCTCTACTGGGGCATGTTCCTCTTCGCCTTCGCCAACGGCACCTTGGAAGCCGTCGCCAATCCACTGGTGGCCACCCTTTTCCCGAAACAGCGGACTCACTACCTTAACATCCTGCACGCCGCTTGGCCTGCCGGCATGATCCTCGGCGTCACCGCTGGCTGGCTTCTCGATGACAAAATGGGCCTGAGCTGGAAGCTCCAACTCGCCCTCTATCTCATCCCCACCGCCGCCTACGGCCTGATGTTCCTCGGCCAAAAATATCCGAAATCGGAAGCGGCGGCGAAGGGGGCGAGCTTTGTCCAAATGTTCAAGTCCGTCGGCATCATCGGCGCCCTAGTCGCCTGCTACCTCCTCGCCCTTTTCTTCGGAGATCTTTTCAAAGGCATCTCGCCCGGCTCCGCCAACCTGATCGGCTACGGCGTCGGCGGCGTGCTCCTCGTCGGAGTCGCGGTGATGACGAATTTCTCGATAGGCTCCTTCCTGCTTTTCGTCTTGTTTGTCACCCACGCCCTAGTGGGTGCGGTCGAACTCGGCACCGACGGGTGGATCCAAAACATCACCGGCAACCTGTTCACCTCGGAACAGGGCAAATACCTCTTCCTGTGGACCTCCGCCATCATGTTCGGCCTCCGCTTCTGCGCCCATTGGCTGGAAACCAAGCTCAAGCTTTCGCCCATCGGCCTGCTCCTCGCCTGCTCGGTGCTTGCCTTCATTGGCCTCACCCTTGCCGTTAAAATGGAGACCTTCGCCATGGCAATGGTGGCGCTCGGCATTTATGCCATCGGCAAGACCTTCTTCTGGCCCACCATGCTTGCTGTCGTGGGTGACCGCTTCCCCCACACAGGCGCGATTGCCATGTCCATCATGGGTGGCATCGGAATGATGTCCGCTGGCCTGATCGGCACTCCCGGTCTTGGCTACGCCAAAGACCGCTTCACCGGCGAATCCCTCAAATCCGCCGATGCGGCGCTCTACGCCGAATACAAAGCCGAGAAACCTTCCACATTCCTCAACATCCCAGCGACCACAGCCTATGGCTTGGATGGCAAAAAACTCGCTGAAGCCAAAGGGTCCAAAGAAAAAACTACCGCCCAGAAAGCCGTCGTGCTCGCCGACCAACGGGGTGACCGCGCGACTCTCAAAGCGGATTCTTACATCCCTCTGATCATGGCGGGCATCTACCTCCTGATGTTCCTCTACTTCAAATCCATCGGCGGCTACCGTCCGGTAAAAATCGAAGAACATTCCGCCTGATTCGCGGTTCGCCCCGAAATCAGCAAATTCCGAAGCGACCTCCGAGCCGGGAGGTCGCTTTTTTTACGCTTGCCGCCTGTCCATCGCGGGGGTGGACTATTGACCAATGAGCGCAGGCGACATGAGAGGGATCAGATTCGGG
>JAYWDF010000484.1:0-1744 GCA_043779985.1 Akkermansiaceae bacterium
GATAGGAATTTCCAATTCTCTGACTAAAGTCTCGCTATGCCGAGCAAGCAGGAACTCCTTGATCTCCAATTCATCGATGCGCGTCACATGCTCATCAACCTTGCCGCGTTTCTCGACCGCATCGACCGCCACCCGGGTGAGGACGACTATCGCTTCGCCGCCCTGAAAACCGCGATCCCGATCCTCCTCGCCGACCGTCCGGACCGCGCCGCAGCCGTGCTGGAGTCGTTTTCCGACCACAGCACGGAACTCCCCCAAACCGCGCCATTCCAAGGTGCGACCGGAGCGACGCTTCCTCTGATCCCCCCTTCCGAATGAAATACATCGAGCCTCACGCCCACATGGTCAGTAGGACCACCGACGACTACGAGAAACTCGCGCTCGCAGGCTGCGAAGCGCTTTGTGAACCCGCGTTCTGGGCAGGCTTCGACCGCTCCTCCGCAGACGGATTTTACGACTATTTCCGCCAGCTCACCGAGTATGAGCCGAAGCGCGCGGCGAAATACGGCATCAAGCACTACTCGTGGCTTTGCATCAACCCGAAGGAAGCGGACGACCCCGGATTCGCCCGCGAGGTGATGAGCCTCATCCCGCAGTTCATCGACTGCCCGACGGTGTTAGGCATCGGCGAAATCGGCCTCAACAAGAATACCCGCAACGAGCTGGCGATCTTCGAAGAACACGTGCAGCTCGCCCTCGACCACGACCTGCCGGTCCTCATCCACACGCCGCACCTGGAAGACAAGCTCAAGGGCACGCGGCTGATCCTGGACTCTCTCGCCTCGTTCTCCGCGCTCGACCGCGGAAAAGTCATCATCGACCACGTCGAGGAACACACCATCGCCCGCGTGCTCGACGCCGGCTACTGGGCGGGCATGACGCTCTATCCGGAAAGCAAATGCACGCCGAACCGGGCGATCGACATGTTGGAAATCTACGGCACCGAGCGCCTGTGGATGAACTCCGCCTGCGACTGGGGCCACTCCGATCCGCTCGCCGTGCCACGATGCGCGCTGGAAATGAAGCGCCGCAAGCATACGGCCGAACAGATCGACCAGATCGTCTATCAAAACCCGCGCCGGTTTCTCAGCCAGTCACCCAAGTTCATCCGCTGACAGCGCACCGCGGCGAGAGAACCGGATTCTTCCAGCGGCTTATTTCACCCGGAAGTGGCCGGTGAGCGGGAACTCGAAGAGTCGGTCTTCCTCGCGGGTGCCAGCGCCGATGTTGTGAATGACAAGCGGGACGCCCCTGCTGGATTTCCGATCGCTGACCAGCATGATGTGGAGAAGATGGGGCGGAACGGTGCAGGTGACGAGGTCACCGGGAAGGAAAGCGGCCGGGTCGTTAGATGGACCGGCGGGCAGTGGGTAGCCCTGGCGCTTGAACCAGGTTTGCAGGTTGGGCACACGCCGGTGATCGATGTTACTATCAGGCCGGGCAAGCCCCCAGTTTTTCGGATAGGCGGCGAAGTTGCCGCGCATGTCTTCGTGGAGGAGTTGTTGGAGATCTTTGGACAAGCCCTCGCGCATGGCGCGGATGACGACATCGGTGCAGACGCCGCGGTCGGCAGGGACATCACCACCGGGATAGGCGAGGGTGATGTAGGCGGGATCGTAAGCGGTGGTGACTCCGATCTGTCGACGCGCGGCGGTGACGAGTTTTTGTCCGGTCTGCGCGTGGAGGGGCAGGAGCGTGATGAGGCAGAGCAGCCAAACGGGTTTCACGGAGGGCGATGAGCGGG
>JAYWDF010000485.1:0-5357 GCA_043779985.1 Akkermansiaceae bacterium
GCATTGGTGATTTTGTTAGCCGAAGCGTTTTTACGCGCCCATTCGCAAGAGGTCTCGGACACCTCGACACCGGCGACTTGCTCGAAGCTTTTTGCAAGCGTTAGGGAAAACAGGCCGGACCCGCAATAGGCGTCCACGAGGTATTTCGCGCCACCGGCCGCGGCTTGCTGCGCGACGTAACCGGTGAAGGCCGGGAGAATGAAGGGATTGTTCTGGAAGAAATCTCCGGCGAGAAACTGGAATTTCAACTCGCCGACGTGCTCGGTCGCGACGGCCCGGAAGTCGGTTTCCACACGGTCTTCGGTGGCGCGAAGCAGCACGGTGGCCCCGCGCTTGAAGCTGCTGGCCTTCGCGCGGAGTCCTTCGCGGATGGCGGGAAGCTCGCGGTTGATCGTGTCCATGGCGATGGGACACTGGGGCACATCGATGAGCATCGAGCGGCGCCCGAAGGCCAGAAAGCCGATCGGTCCGAGATCTCCATCCTTGGCCTTTTCAAAGTGCGGGGTGATCTTCGAGCGGTAGTTCCACGTCTGTGTCGAGGATAAGCAGTCATTCACCGGGAAGGTGATGGCTGCCATGTGCTTCATCAACTCGCCAACCTGCCGGGTCTTCCATGCGAGCTGCTTGTCGTAGGAAAGATGCTGGTATTGGCAACCGCCGCATTCGCCGAAGAGGGGGCAGCCAGGCTCAATGCGGTCGGGCGATGGCGTCAGCACCTCGACAAGATCGGCATGGGAGCAGTTCTTGTCGTTCCTGAACACCCGCGCCTTGACGACTTCACCCGGCAGGGAAAACGGGACGAAGACGACCCAGCCGTCGATGCGTCCGACTCCGGCGCCGAGATTGGTCAAGGCATCGATGGTGATCTCGATTTCCTGATGATACTCGAAAGGGGTGGGGACAAACTTCTTCGGCGGGCGTGGGAACATGGCTGGCCGCGAGATTGCCCGGAGGAATCGCCGCGGGCAATCGATTTCAGCGCGGAAAAACCACATCCCGCACAATATATCGTAGCATATGCATTGCCGTAACGGCGCAAATGCCCAAGATAACCACATGATCGAAATGCTTCAGAGCATCAAAGAAATCTCGCCGCATGCCGAACCGATTCTGGTGATTTCACTCACCGCAATCCTCGGCCTTCTCCTCGGCAGCATCAAATTCGGCGGCATGAAACTTGGGGTGGCCGGGATGCTCTTCAGCGGCCTGCTGCTCGGGCATTTCGGACTAAGCCTTGACCCTCACCTCCTGGCATTCCTGAAGGAGTTCGGTTTGGTCTTGTTCGTATTCACCGTGGGACTTCAGTTAGGACCCGGTTTTTTCAACTCCATGAAGAATGAAGGGCTCAAGCTCAACGCGCTTGCTGTCATGGTGGTCTTCTCTGGAGCGCTGATCGCATTTGGCGCCGGCCATTTCCTGAACTGGGACATCGGGGTGAAAGCCGGCACCTTGTCGGGAGCCACCACGAACACGCCATCGCTCGGTGCCGCCCAACAAGCCCTGGCCTCGATCCCCAACGGATCCCAACAAGCAAATCTCGCGGCAATGGCCTACGCCGTCGCCTACCCCTTCGGCGTGATCGGCATCATCCTGTCGATGGTCATCCTTCGCCTGGTGTTCCGCATCGACCCGAAGAAAGAGTTAGCCTTGCTTCAGTTGAAAATGGCCGAGGGCGTGAGCGACGTGCAACGGGCTACTTTCGTGATTGAAAATGCCAAGCTTGCCGGCGAGGCGATCAAGAATATCCCCGGGCTCGGCGACGAGAGCGTGGTCGTTTCCCGCATCCGGAGAAAAGGCGCCACTGAGGCTCAGGTTGCCAATCGCGATACAGTTGTGCAACTCGGAGACACGGTTCTCGCCGTGGGCTCACCGGAGCAACTGCACCGCGTGGAGCTCAGCATCGGCCGCAAGGTGGAGGAGGATTTGCGCAAGGCTCCTGGGACGCTCACCGCCAGGCGGGTGATCGTCACCCACAAGGACATGGTCGGCAAGACCATCGCCGCTACTCAAATCGCCCAGCGCTTTGGCGTGACGGTCAGCCGGATCAGCCGGCAAGACATGATTCTAACTGCCATGCCGAACATACGCCTTCAGTTCGGCGACATGCTCAACCTCGTGGGCGAAGAGGCGGCGATCGATCAAGCGGCCAAAGCGCTGGGAAACTCCCTGCGCCAGCTCAACGAGACGAGTTTCGCCTCGATCTTTGTCGGCATCACGATCGGAGTATTCTTCGGGCTCTATCCGTGGACTTTGCCGGGACTACCGGTGCCCTTGCGACTCGGGCTGGCAGGCGGCCCGCTGATCATCGCGATTCTGATGGGCCGCATGGGGAAAATCGGTCCACTGGTGATCCACATGCCGATCAATGCGAACACCGCTTTCCGCGAGCTTGGAATCATATTCTTCCTTGCCTGCGTCGGCTTGGGAGCGGGTGGAAAATTCGCGGAAACCGCATTTTCCGCGAGAGGCTTGCAATGGATGGCCATGGGAGCGGTCGTCACGATGCTGCCCATGCTGGTCGTCGGCGTCGTCGGCCGAAAATGGTTCAAGCTGAACTATCTGACACTTGTCGGCGTGCTCGCCGGTAGCATGACCGATCCACCTGCCCTCGCCTTTGCTAACAAACTCGCGAACTCCGACTACCCTTCCCTCGCCTATGCGAATGTCTACCCGCTGACCATGCTGCTGCGGATCCTCGTCGCCCAAATGGCAGTGCTCTGGCTCTGCTGATGACAGCGGAGAATCCGCCTTCCCGCGCCGATCTAGCAACCCTTCAGCCAAACACAACCATGTGGAATCAAGTGATCCGGGCGAGCCTCGGTGCGGTCGCATTTGGAATCGCGCCCTTCTCGTGTGGTCGTGCTTTCCGATCATGCAAGTGACCGACGGATGCGACTGCGGAAACCAGCGGACATGGTACGAAATGCCCGAAAGTCTTTGGCCGCGCGCAAGGTGGTTTCAGCGAACCGACAATGCTGGAAACTCCACCCACTCCCATCATCGATGGGATGCACAATGGGCGGTGTGGTATGACTTACCGTGGCGCAAATGAGAAAACTTCCGCAAGCACTCCGCTCCACCCCATCTCCCCTGTGGCGACGGCAAAACGGCGGTGCCGCCGCGAATCCCGCAGGATCGGACTTGGCGAATGACCTATCCGCATCCATGCTCTGACACACCTACCCGGCATGAAGATCCTCAGCTACCTCGATACCGGCTACGCGCCATTTGTCCGCCGCCTCAACCGCCGCGCCTTGCCAGAGCCCGGCGTGCGCGATTTGGTCACCCAGATCATCGCCGAAGTCGCAACCAAGGGCGACGAGGCACTATTCACTTTCACCAAGCGTTTCGACGGTGCAAGTCTCACTGCGAAAACGCTTTTCGTCAGCGCGGCCGAGTTTGCCGCCGCTGAAAAGGCCGTCACCGCAGGAACAAAAACCGCGGTTGCCCGAAGCTTGAAAAATATCCACGCCTTCGCGAAACGCAGTTTGCGGAAGGATTGGTCGGCAAAAAATGCCGAAGGCGCGACCGTTGGCGAGCGCTTTACGCCGTTTGACCGCGTGGGCGTCTACGTCCCTGGCGGCAAGGCCCCGCTGGTTTCCACCGCGCTGATGACCGCCGGATTCGCCCAGGCGGCGGGTGTTCCCGAGATTCTCGCAGCCACTCCCTGCGGCCCGGATGGCTCGGTGAATCCCGCCCTGCTCTATGCGCTCAAGGCCGCCGGCGTGACCGAGGCGATCAAGATCGGCGGGGCGCAAGCGATCGCGGCTCTCGCGCTCGGCACCCGCTCGATCCGCCCGGTAGAACGCATTTTCGGACCTGGCAACAGCTTCGTCGTCGAGGCCAAGCGGCAACTCGTCGGCGCCGTTTCGATCGATCTCCTCCCGGGCCCCAGCGAGATTCTCATCCTCGCTGACAAAACAGGAAATCCAGAGTTCATCGCCGCCGACATTCTCGCCCAAGCCGAACACGGCGGCGACAGCGTGGTCGGTTTTGCCACAGATTCCAAATCACTGTTAGCCAAAGTCATCAAAGCCATCGATCGCCAGCTGCCGACTCTTTCCCGCACGAAAATCATCAGGGAAGTCCTCAAGCGCGGGACCTTCCTGCTGCACTTGAAAAACTTCGCAGAAGGCGTCGCCATTTCCAATGCCTTCGCCCCCGAGCACCTTTCACTCATCACCGCCGATGAAGACCGTTGGCTGCCACTGGTGCGTACGGCCGGAGCGATCTATCTGGGAAATGACTCGCCCGTCGCCGTCGGAGATTTCCTCGCCGGCCCCAGCCACACCCTTCCTACCGGCGGCTCAGGGCGCTCGTTTTCCGGAATTCGCGCCGACCAGTTCCAGCGCCGGACCAGTATCGTCAGGCTCGACAAGAAATCCGTCAGAATGTCCCTCTCCGTCGTCGAAGAATTCGCCCGCATCGAAGGGCTCGATGCCCACGGCAGATCCACGGCCATCCGCCTTGAAAAATGAGCGATTCCGCCGAGCAGTTCCGTCACCAAGCTTCCCGGCGCGCTACACTGGGAGTCATCACGTGCCCGTCCTGCTATGGCTCGCTCAAGCCCGACACCAAATGGTGTCCGACATGCAATTTCACCGGAAACGACTCCACGGCCATGTTCCCGGACCCGCCGCCGCCCCTCCTGCCGCTCCTCGATGCTGCAGGACTTTTAAAGGCCGACGACATTCGGAAAATAGAAACCGCCCGTGATCGTCTCCGGCGGAGATTCCCCCAATTCCACTGGCGCATTTGCACCGTTAGCTTGCCAGTGGATACCCGCCTGTCTCTTTTCGGCTTTTGGCTCCTCAACGTCTGCCCGCTGTACGACCAGGAAACGTTGGCAGACCGGAACTCGACGGTCCTGCTTCTCATCAACGCCGATACCGGACAAGCAGCCGTGGTCCCGGGCTACGCCGTGGAACCATTCCTATCAGACGAGGAATGGAAAGCCATCCTGAGAACCATGATCGAGCCTTGGAAATCCGGAAATCCCAGCGCCGCGATTCTCCAGTTTTTCAAGAGCAGCCGGCGCCACCTCGATCTATCCTGGAAGCGCTTCGGCACCCGTCACTCTAGCGGAAACGTATCATGATCGCCTTGCTCCTCAGGATCCTCTGCGTTGTGACCCTCGCCTCACCCGCAGTCTCGATCGCCACTCCGGCATTTGAATACGGCCCACGCCCTCCACTATGCGTGTTTGACCCAACCGAGCAACTCAAGCCGGAGACCGTCAAGGAACTATCCGAATCACTTGCCGCCATCTATCAAAAGGAAGGCATCGATGTCATCGTGGTGATACTTAACGATTTGGGAAAGGCTCCGCCCGAGCATGTTGCAAAGCGCTTCGCCGA
>JAYWDF010000486.1:0-1740 GCA_043779985.1 Akkermansiaceae bacterium
GCCGTCGAAGTCACCACGCTCATCAAGAAGCACGACATCGAAGCCATCGCCATCGGCAACGGCACCGCCTCGCGCGAAACGGAAGCGTTCATCAAAAAACTCAAACTCCCCTCCTCCATCCCAGTCGTGATGGTGAACGAAAGCGGCGCATCCATCTACTCCGCCTCCGACGTCGCCCGCGAGGAATTCCCTAACGAAGACGTCACCGTCCGCGGAGCTGTCAGCATCGGCCGCCGCCTGATGGACCCGCTCGCCGAGCTGGTGAAGATCGACGCCAAAGCCATCGGCGTGGGTCAATACCAGCACGATGTCGACCAGCGCGCGCTCAAGGCCAGCCTCGACGACACCGTGGTTAGCTGCGTAAACGCCGTTGGCGTGGAAATCAACACTGCCTCCAAACAGCTGCTCTCCTACGTCTCCGGCCTCAATGCCTCGCTCGCCGAAAACATCGTCGCCTGGCGCAATGAAAACGGTGCCTTCACCTCACGCGAGCAATTGAAGAAAGTCCCGCGCCTCGGCGACAAAGCCTTCGAGCAAGCCGCCGGCTTCCTCCGGCTGCGTGGGGGCGCGCATCCGCTCGATTCCTCCGCCGTCCACCCGGAACGTTACCCGCTCGTCGAGAAAATGGCCGCAGATGTCGGCTGCAAGGTCGAGGAACTGCTCGCCAACGAAGCCGCCCGCAAGAAGATCGATTTGCAAAAATACGTCGATGACCAAGTCGGCCTGCCGACGCTCAAGGACATCGTCGCCGAGCTCTCCAAGCCCGGCCGCGACCCGCGGAAACAATTCGAAATGTTCTCCTTCGTCGAAGGTGTCGAAAAACCCTCCGACCTCCAGATCGGCATGAAGCTCCCCGGCATCGTCACCAATGTCACCGCCTTCGGCGCTTTCGTCGATGTCGGCGTCCACCAGGACGGCCTCGTCCATGTCTCCCAACTAGCAGATCACTTCATCCGCGACGCCTCGGAAGTCGTCAAAGTCGGCCAAAAAGTCCAGGTTACCGTTGTCGAAGTGGACCTCAAGCGCAACCGCATCGCGCTCTCGATGAAGAGCAAAGTCGATCTCGACAACCGCCGCTCCGAGTCCGGCGACCGCGATGCCCGCCCTGGCGGCGGCAACCGCAACCAAGGCCCACGCCCTCAGGGAAATTCTGCGAATTTCAACCCCGGTGCCGCGCAAAACAACGATTGGTTCTCGCAGGCACTCAGCCAGGCGAAGAAAAAATAAGGACGAAGCGGCCACCCGATGTGGACATGAAGTAAGAGAATGTGGATTCGTGGGGCACATTCAACATTTCCGCCTGTGGAAAAGCGGCTTAGCCTGCACTCCATGCCCCGCCGCTACCTTATCGCTCCGGACAAGTTCAAGGGTTCGCTCTCCGCTCCCGAGGCTGCCGAGGCGATCGCCGCGGGCATCCGGCGCACCCGTCCGGACGCAGTGTTAGATCTTTGCCCAATCGCCGATGGTGGGGAGGGCTTCATGGAAACGCTCGCTGCCGCGCTCGACGGAAAGTGGAACACCTGTCCGTCGACCGATGCGCTCGGCCGCGCCATCGACAGCCGTTACGTGATTGCAAATACGCCCGGAGGTCCGACTGCGATTCTCGAAATGGCGGAGACCGCCGGCCTGTGGCGGCTCACTGCGGACGAGCGCAAGCCCGTGATTGCCACCACTCGCGGTGTCGGCATCCAAATCGCCCACGCCATTTCCGCCCACGCCGTGAAGCGCATCATCCTCGGC
>JAYWDF010000487.1:0-5353 GCA_043779985.1 Akkermansiaceae bacterium
CCCAGCTCCCGGACCACTCGCCCGGATCCGTGAACTGCAGGCCTCGTTAGAGCACCACGACCGACTCTATAACAAGGGCGCTCCGGAAATTTCCGACGCCGAGTTCGACCGACTCTATCGCGAACTCGAAACCCTGGAAACGAAACATCCGGAACTCCTCGACCCGAACTCCATCACCCGGCGGGTCGGTGGGGCACCGATCGAAGGTTTCCTGCAGATCCAACACGCCGTCCCGATGCTCAGCATCGACGACGTCTTCGAGCTCAGCGCCGAGGCGGTGGAGAGAGCCGGTGCCGCTTGTCCCGAGCAGGAGCTGATCGAATTCTATCAACGCCTCCAGAAGAACCTCAGACGCCCTGACATCGCCGTCACGATCGAACCGAAAATCGACGGCGTCGCCGTTTCGCTACTCTACCGCGACGGAAAACTCGCCTACGCCGCCACCCGCGGCGACGGCCTGACCGGCGACGACGTGACCCACAACGTGCGGACGATCCGCAGCATCCCGCTGGAGCTCCGAGTCCCCCACCCCGCCCTCCTCGAAGTCCGCGGCGAAATCTTCATGCCGAACGAAGCCTTCGCCGCGCTCAACGCCGAGCGCGACGAGGCCGGCCTCCCCACCTTCGCCAATCCGCGAAACGCCGCCGCAGGCACGCTCAAGCAGCTCGATCCCAAGATCGTCGCCAAGCGCCCGCTCGCCTTCCTCGCCCACGGCCTCGGCGCTTACGATGGCCCGCCACTGGACACCGAGCATGAATTCCACGACCTGCTAGGGAACCTCGGAATCCCGCAGAACAAGCCGATCCTTAACGCACACCGCCTGGACGAAGTGCTCGCCGCTGTCGCCCGCATCAACCGCGAGCGGCACGACCTCGACTATGGCACCGATGGCGCCGTCATCAAAGTCCTCGACCGCGCCGAGCGCGAACAACTTGGCTTCACGTCGCGCGCCCCGCGCTGGGCCGCCGCTTACAAATTCCTTCCCGAGCAGAAGGAAACCACGCTCAACAACATCATCATCCAGGTCGGCCGCACCGGAGTGCTAACACCCGTCGCCGAGCTCACCCCCGTGCTCCTCTCGGGCTCCACCGTTTCCCGGGCCACGCTGCACAATCAAGACGAAATCGACCGCAAGGACATCCGCCTTGGCGCGACGGTGCTGATCGAGAAAGCCGGAGAAATCATCCCTGCCATCGTCAAGGTCATCCGCCATGCCGACGGCGCGCTGCCTTATTCGCTCTATGACAGCGTTCAAGGAAAGTGCCCGTCATGCGGTGGCCCGATCTCACAGGAAGAAGGCTTCGTCGCCTGGCGTTGCACCAACTTCGAGTGTCCGGCCCAAGCCGTGACAGCCATCAAGCATTTCGCCTCCCGCAAGGCCTTGGATCTCGACGGGCTGGGAGAAATCGTTGCCGAAGCTTTGGTCCGCCACGGCCATTGCAGCACACCGCTCGATCTCTTCCGACTCGACGGGGAGACCTTGGCCAATCTCAACCTGGGCACCGAAGACTCGCCGCGCCGCTTCGGCGAGAAGAACGCCGCAAAGGTCCTCGCGGCGCTCGAAACTGCGAAAGCAAAGCCGCTCCACCGCTGGCTCTATGCCATGGGAATCCGCCAGTTAGGAGAATCCGCAGCCAAGGAACTTTCCCGCCTGCATCACACGATTGAGGAAATTCCCGAGTCCCCAATTCTAGCGGAACTGCTCCGCGACACGCGCCCTACCGCCAAGAAACAGAACGAACTCCTCGCGAAATACTCGATCACCGGCGATGTCGGCCCTGCCGTCGCTGAAACGATCATCACCTTTTTCAAATCCGAGGCCGGCCAACACGTCATCGCCCGCCTCGCCGAGCTCGGAATCGACCCGGTTTCCGACAACTACCTGCCCATCGCCGCGCAAGCGGATCTATCCGCCCTCCCCCTCGCTGGAAAAACCTTCGTCATCACCGGCACTCTCAGCATGGACCGGGATGCCATGAAAGACCTCATCGAGAGGAAAGGTGGTAAAGTCAGTGGATCGGTTTCCGCGAAAACCCACTACGTCCTCGCCGGCGAAGGCGGCGGATCGAAGCGCGACAAAGCCGAGAAGCTCGGCGTCACCATCCTCGACGAAGCGACGATTCTCAAGATGATGGAGTCCGGATGAAATGGCTCACGCTTGCCATCCTGCTACTCGCGGCCTGCCACAAAGACACCCGTCTGCCGGTGGCCACCGAGGCGTATGTCTGGCAATCGCCCGACCGCCCGGCGGTGAAACAAGCGATGGCCCGAGCTGCCGGAGTGGTCACCCGACTGCACGTGCGCGCGGCGGAGTTACGCTGGACCGGTGAAGGATTCGCTATCGAACGAGCTCTAACACGACTTCCCGCCCCCGGCTGCGGTCTGGTGGTGCGGATCGGAGCCTCGGCCTCGCAACTTGCGTGGACACCCCGGCAGATCGAAGCCGTCGCCGTGATATTCCGCGAGCTCACGAAGCTCAATCCGAGCGAAATCCAGTGCGATTACGATTGCCCGCAGCGGCGCCTGCAGGGCTACCGGGTGCTGCTGGACTCGCTGCAATCCGCCGCCGGGGCCGTGCCGGTTTTACCAACCGTTTTGCCCTCGTGGCTGGATGAGCCGGATTTCCGCAAACTCATCGCAGGACGCAGCGGCTACGTGCTTCAAGTCCACTCGCTGCAACTGCCCAAGCGATCTGGCGATCGCGCAGTGATCTTCAATCCGGTCGCCGCGCGAACGGCGGCGGGCAAGGCCGCTGCCCTGCAAGTGCCCTTCCGCATTGCGATGGCCACTTACGGCTGCGAGGTCCGCTTCGGCCCCGATGGCAAAGTCACCGATGTGATTTCCGAGGACGCCGGCGGTGACACCGCCTTGGATCGGGCGTTCGCCTTGGCCGATCCCGTGGAAAGTGCGCGGCTTGTCCATGAGTGGACCCTGGATCCGCCAGCGGGCTTGCGTGCGATCATTTGGTATCGCCTGCCGGTCGAAGGGGATCGCCGCAATTGGCCTTGGGAAACCTTTCAGCTCGTCATTCGGGGTGAAGTGGCCCGTTCACGCCCTGAACTCGAAGCGTCACCCGGCCCGGGCGTAAGGGATTTACACATCGCAAATCACGGGCACTTTCCACTGCTCCTGCCAGAGGAAATCGTCGTCAGTTCGCCAGTCATTGCCGCCGACGGGGCGGGCGCTTACCGATTGGAACCGCAGGCGGACGGACTGCATTTCATCCGCCGCTCCGGAATCTGGCCATGGCTCGATCCCGGGAAAAAAATTCCGACAGGATGGTTGCGAACTTCCGAAGAATCTGCGCGTATCGAGTCGTCATTCCCGCAATGAACCTCCGCGCCCTAACCGCTTCCGCCGCCTGGATTTCCCTCCTCGTTCCATCGCCCGGCTGCGGCCCGTTCTTTCCGGATACGGTTCTGGACAAACCTCAAGCCGCGCTGGATATCCCGCCGGTTTCTTATTTGCACGAACTTTACCAACTGGCCGGCAAGCCGCTTCCGCTTGCCGAGGATCCAGACAACGGATCGGACGAGCATCCCCTCCTTCGTCAAATCCCCTTGGAAACGGCGGAACTGCGAACACTCTGGGGCGCGGCTGGAGTGGACGTCACCGAGATGGAGCAGCGCACCCATCACTACGAAACCGTGCGCCAGGCGCTGCTCGCCCCGCTCGCGGCTGTCGGGCGGATGGATTTCCCCACCCATGCCGGAGAACCTCTCACCCTGCCCGTGCGCCCGATCGGCGAAGGGTTCCCCGCAGACGTCGCCGACTATGTGGAAGCCGCGCGCCTGCACGCCAGCGGCAATACGGCCGAAGCACGGACGTTGTGGAAAAGCATCCTCGAGCGCCCGCCCGCAGAGCGGAAACTTCGCGCCGTCTGGGCCGCCTGGATGCTCGCGAAAACCTCGCCTAACATCACCGAGTGCGTCGACTGGTATGTCCGCGTCGAGACCGAAGCCGCCCTGGGCGGCACCGATGTCCTCGGGCTCCGGGTCGCCGCCAAGGCCTGGCGGGCTCCATTGATAGAAAATCCCGTCGAATCCATTCACCTATCCTATGACGCCCTTGTTGCGGGCAAGAAAAACGCGGACCTGGATCTTCGGCGGGCAACGCAGAAGCTATTGGCCTCAGCCGATCCCGACCTCCTCGCCGCGGCAGCGGCCGATCCCCTTGTCCGCCACTTGGTCAATCTCGACCTGCATGCCTCGTTCGATGGTCCCCGTCAGGAGGAGGCCAATGCGGATCAGTTAGCCCCGATCCCCTTGCCATGGCTTTCCGCGCTCGAAGCCCACGCCCCGAAGCCGCTGGATGATGGAAATCGCGTGGCATGGGCGCTCTATTCTGCTGGGCGCTACGATGAAGCACGCAGATGGCTCGCCCTTTCGATCCAGTCCGACGCGCTTGGTATTTGGCTGCAAGCGAAGTTCGATCTGCGGGACGGCAACCTCGATGCGGCAAACCAACACCTGATCGAGGCCCTGCGCATCCAGTCCCAGGCCGACGACTGGCATCCGGTGAATCATTACAACGAATTCCGCTGGTATGCGGATCCCCGGGAACTCCAGGACCTGAACCAGAGTAGATTGTTAGCCGATGCGGGCATTGTCTCGTTAGCCCGCGAGGACTACTTGCCGGCCCTCGAATCGCTCCGCAAAGGAGGCTACCGTGAAGACGCCGCCTACCTCGCCGAGGAAGTGATTTCCACCGACGGATTGATCAAGCACGTGCGAAAAGTCGCGCCGCATTGGACAGGCGCCGCAGAAGCGGGACAGGAAGATGGAGGCCTGCTAGATCCCTACACCTGCCTGACCCGTGGAGCCAGCTACTCCCCCTCGGGGATCGGAGTGGATAACCAACTCCGCTATCTTCTCGCCCGCCGCCTTGCCCGGGAACACCGCTTGAAGGAAGCCCGGGAATTCATGCCGCCCGGGCTGCTGCCCATCCTGGACCACTACATCGCCTTGGACCGCGCCCGCAAATCGGGCGCGTTCTCCGGGCAAGCCCGCGCAGCGGTGATTTGGCGGCAAGCACTCATCCACCGCCACCTCGGAGCGGAATTGTTCTCGACCGATGGCGCGCCGGACGGTGGTGCGACGGATTGGAATTTCCCAGGCACGGAGTTTTCGACCCTCCGTACCCAGCAAGGCGGATGGTCGCACGAATGGGACCGGACTCCCGAGTTCGGCCCACCCGAGAAACCCGCCGACCACGCCATCCCCCGAATCACCTTGGATGAAATTTCCCGCATCCGCCGCTTCGCGGTGCAGCCGATGCAGCGGTTCCACTACCGATATGCCGCCGCGGATCTCGCGTGGGAAGCCGCAAGGGCCTTGCCTGCAAATCATCCCCT
>JAYWDF010000488.1:0-1738 GCA_043779985.1 Akkermansiaceae bacterium
CCGGGCTTCACTTGGAAGCTGGCGATGTCAACGGTGCGGCCATTCACGAGGATGTGGCCGTGGTTGACGGATTGACGGGCGGCCTGGCGGCTGTTGCCGAAACCAGCGCGGTAAACCACGTTGTCGAGACGGGTTTCCAGAAGCTGGAGAAGGATGACACCGGTGACACCACGGCGGCGGGCAGCTTCTTCGTAGTAACCGCGGAATTGCTTTTCGAGCACGCCGTATTGGAAATGAAGCTTCTGTTTTTCGCCGAGGGCGACGGAGTATTCACTCTTCTTTTTACGACCGGCACGGACGCCGTGCTGGCCGGGTGGGAAGTTGCGGCGTTCAAATGCCTTGGAGGGGCCAAAGAGGGAGACACCGAAGCGGCGGCTGATCTTTGCGCGTGGACCTGTATAACGTGCCATATAAGAATTTCTAAAAAGGTTGGATTAGACGCGGCGGGCCTTTTTAGGGCGGCAACCGTTGTGAGGAATTGGGGTCACGTCGCGGATCGAGAGGATTTCAAGACCGAGACCTTGGACGGCGCGCACGGCGGACTCGCGGCCAGAGCCGGGGCCTTTCACGCGGACATCGACTTCCTTGAGACCGTGTCCCATGGCTTGGCGGCAGGCGTCTTGCGAAACCACCTGAGCGGCGTAGGCCGTGCTCTTGCGGGATCCCTTGAAGCCCATCTTGCCGGCGCTGGACCAACCAATGGCATTGCCACTTGGATCCGTCACGCTGACGAGGGTGTTGTTGAAAGTGGCAGTCACGTGAACAATACCACGAGTGATATTCTTCGAGCCCTTGGCTTTGTGAATCTTGATTTCTTCCTCGCCTCCGCCGATTTCGGCGAAGATGTCGCGCTTGGCTTCCTTTTTCGGTGCCTCTCCCGCAGGAGTGGTGGCGGCCGCTTCAGGAGCAGGAGTGGTGGCGGGTGCTGGAGCTGCTACGGGCTCAACTGCCGACTCTACGGCAGCTTCTTGGTTGGTTTCTTCAGACATGAGTAATACGGAAAATTATTTCTTAACGCCGACCGTCTTCTTCTTGCCCTTGCGAGTGCGGGCATTGGTGCGGGTGCGTTGGCCACGGACTGGCAATCCACGCTTGTGACGGATGCCACGATAGCAATTGATGGATGTCAGACGCTTGAGCTGGGATTGGCGCTCACGGCGGAGGTCGCCCTCAACGATGATCGACTCGGACGTGATGACTTGAGCGATGCGGACCAATTGATCCTCGCTGAGTTGTCCGGTGCGGATGTTCGGGTCGACTCCTGCGTGCTCAAGGATCTTAGCCGCCGTAGGGCGACCGATGCCAAACATGTAGGGCAGAGAAGCTTCGATGCGCTTCTCATTGGGAATTTCAATGCCTAGGATACGTGCCATGATGTGCGTGATTTCGCGTGACCACGAGAGGTTGTCCAGACTTCTCTGGCGACTCCGCGGGGCGGGTGATTTAGCAGACCGCCGGGGGCTGGCAAGCGGGAAATGGAAAATTTCGCACACGCGCTGAGATTTTACCGTCATTCCCGGTCGAATGTCGCGAAATCGACGGCCCCAGCCCGCTGCACGCTCTTTCCCCGACTTCCCTTCTGGACAAACCAAGGACGGCTCTTAGTTTCGCAAGCACTTACATATCATCCATGGAATCCCCGCACGACTTCAGCAATCAGCTTCCTCCCGATGACGTCGCCGCCATCGACGAACTTGGAAAAACCTACCAAGCCTTCCGCGCCGAACTCGGAAAAGCC
>JAYWDF010000489.1:0-1737 GCA_043779985.1 Akkermansiaceae bacterium
CCAAGAAGCTCAACACCGCCGCCGGCCACGAACTTACCAACGGCAGCCGCTTTTCCGAACGCAAGGCCGAGGACATCGCCAAGGCCCTGCAAATCCGGCCGGAATCGCAGTCCAAATACGGTCGCAGCTGGCGGCTCTACGCCGCGTATGCCAAGGGCTACCTGCTCTTCGGCGCCATGCCCTACTCGGTCGCGCTGTATTCGAACCAGGACGGCTTCGCGACGAGCATGTCCATCGTCTATGCGAACAAGGGCGACTTCGGCAGCACCGCCGGACTTGCCGAGGAGCATTTCAAGGGCGGCACCGTCGCCACCCCCAAGACGCTCGCCGAGGCCATGACCCAGGACGAAGAAACCGTTAGCAAGGCCCTCACCTCCGTCCTCGGTGCCGGGAAAATCCAGCGCTATGGCGAGGGGAAGACCCGCCGGAAAATCATCCGTTGGGATTGGAACGGCCACGCATTCCTCCTCTCTAACGAAGAAGGCGAATACGTCAGCCTCGCCATCGTCCCCATCGAGACCGCCGATGCCGGCGGCAGATCCACCCTCACCAAGGATGGCGATGTGAAAAAGCGCCTTCTTGCCAGCATCGTCAAAGCCACCAATGGCGACGTCTACCTTTCCGAAATCCCGATGGTGGACCAAGGGCCCAAGGGCTACTGCGTGCCCGCCACCTTCGAGCGGGCGATGAGAACCATGGGACTTGAAGCGGACATGTACCTGCTCGCCATGGTCGGCCAAAGCCAGGCCGGCGGCGGCACATCCGTCGAGCTTCTGCTAGAGAACGTCCGCCACCAGGTCCTCAGCAAGGGCCGCCGCATCAAGGAGGAGTCACTCAAGCAACTCCGCATCCGCGACATCAAGCGCTACATCGACGAAGGCATCCCCCTCATGTGGACGATGTGCTCGGTGGAAAAGTATAACGAAATCGCCGACAAAAACACCGAGTCCCGCACAAAAGTCACCGATTGGAAGACCTACACCTCCACCATCGCCACGGAAAACGCCAGCCTCACCGCGTCGCCCAAGCCCGAGGCCAACCACCACATCTGCATGATCATCGGCTACAACGAGGCGACTCAGGAAATGGCGGTCAGTGATTCGTGGGGTGCCAGATTCGAGCTCCGCTGGGTGCCCGTCCCCGTGGCCGACTGGGTCAGCGCCGGGAACATTTTCATGATCCAGCCCTGATCCATTGAGGCGTCGCTGAAGACGATTCGCAAAATCAGGCGATCCTGCTCGGCGCCATCAAGATGGAACGTCTCGTCCGAGATAGATTCAAGATCCAGGATCGCGGCGGGCGGCCATCAAGCCACCAACGATTTCAGCCTGCGGCAAACTTCCTCGACGTTTGCGCGCGAATTGAAGGCGGAGATCCGGAAATAGCCTTCGCCACCGGAGCCGAAGCCGGAGCCGGGGGTGATGACGACCTGGGCTTCGCCTAACATTTTGTCGAACATGTCCCACGAGGTCAGACCGGCCGGGCAACCGACCCAGACGTAGGGCGCGTTTTCACCGCCGAAGACCGGGAGCCCGGCAGCGGCGGCGGCCTCGCGGAGGAGCTTGGCATTGCCCATGTAGTGCTCGATGAGGGCGCTCACTTGTGCCTTTCCCTCGGTGGAGAAAACGGCGGCGGCGGCCTTTTGGACCGGGTAGCTGGCACCGTTGAACTTGGTGCTGTGGCGGCGCGACCACAGCTGATGGAGCGGGATGCGCTCACCGGTGTCGGACTTGCCGC
>JAYWDF010000490.1:0-1736 GCA_043779985.1 Akkermansiaceae bacterium
GCCGCCGATTTATTCGACAAACTGAAATTCACCAACGAGCGCCCGGATCTGTTATTGCTCGACCTGGGACTCCCCCGCCGGGATGGTCTGGATGTCCTATCAGAAATCCGGTTGTCCCTGCCCGAGCTCAAAGTGCTGATTCTATCCGCATCGGACGATCGCGAGAAAGTCTACCGCGCCATCTGCAACGGTGCTTCGGGCTATCTGCTCAAATCGGCCGATCCCGATGAAATTCTCTCCGGCATTCGAGACGTGATCCACGGCACCTCGGCGCTCAGCTCCCCGATCGCGAGCATGATCCTTCAGGGCTTCGCCCGCTATGGTCCGGTGCAGCACATCGAGCCACTCACCGCTCGGGAAGAGGAAGTGTTATGTTTCCTCGTCAAAGGATTGATCAAAAAGGAAATCGCTGACGAGCTCGCCATTTCCCAACACACCGTGGACATGCATCTGCGCTCGGTTTACCGAAAGCTGCAAGTCCGCTCCCAGACGGAGGCGGTCTCAAAGGCACTCCGCCAAGGCCTCGTCTGACCTATCGCTTTTTGGAGTTCGCGCTCAAAAACAAAAACCCCCGGTTCGTTACACGAACCGGGGGTTTTTCGTAAACGGAGTGACGGAGAGCGAATTACGCTTCCTTTTCCTCGGCACCGGCGTCCACCGAAATGGTGAGCGTGGCGATCACCTCGGGGTGAAGGCGGATCTGAACTTCGGTCTTGCCGGACTTCTTGACAGGCTTGTCGAGCTCGATGGTGTGGCGGTCGATCACGATGCCCGCAGCTTCGAGTTCCTTGTGGATGTCGATGCTGGTGACCGAACCGAAGGCCTTGCCACCTTGACCGGTCGAAAGGACGAACTTCGGCTTGAGTTTGGAAATTTTGACGGCGATCTCTTGGAGGCCGACGAGTTCCTCGGCCTCACGGCTTGCACGGCTGGCCTTGAGGGCTTCCACGTGGCGGAGGTTCGAACGACTGGCTTCGAAAGCCTTGCCTTGTGGGATGAGGAAGTTGCGCGCGTATCCGGCGCGGACTTTGACAACATCAGCTTCGGCACCAAGGCCTTCGATTTTTTCTTTGAGAATAATTTGTGCGTTGGCCATGGGAATCAGAGGTGAAAGTTCGTTTGGGGGCGGGGATTTAGGCTTCACACCAAAATGAGTCAAGAAGAATGAACTCTTATTACACCGCTAATCTGAAATTTCCCGAACCACGAAACGTCTGGTTCGCGTAAAGCGCCGGATCCTCCGGACATGGAGAAGGGCTCGTTGAAGGGTTGCGGTTATCGATTTCCCGCCCAAACTCCCCGGGTGAGACGAATCTACCACTGGCGGGACCGGGCGGAGCTGCTGATGCCGCCTCTGCCGTGGGACCGCCCCCAATGGCGGGACGGCGGCGGCCCGCCGGTGGTGCTGTTGCACGGACTGTGGAGGGGCTGGCGAGCCATGCACCCGCTCGCGAGGTCACTTGCGAAGGAGGGATACTCCACCTTGCTTGTCCCCTACCCTTCGAGCCGGATGCCGATCGAAGGTCTGGTAGCCCACATCCGCTCGCAGGTGGAGACCATCGCGCGGGACCAACCAGTCCATTTCATCACCCACTCGTTGGGCGGAATTCTAGTTCGTGCCTTGCTCGCGGAAAAGGTCCCTTGGGAATTTGGCAAGGTCATCATGATCGCGCCTCCAAGTCATGGCAGCGAAATCGTCGACTGGGCGCAGAACTACCCGCTTTTCCGAGGACTCC
>JAYWDF010000491.1:0-1736 GCA_043779985.1 Akkermansiaceae bacterium
CAAAGCCATCCAGTCCCTCGGCGAAGTCCGCATCACCGACGTCATCAAGGTCCTCACCCGCGGTGCGGATTTCATCCCTGCCGGCCCCGCCGCCGCACCAGCAGCAGCCCCACAAGCCACTGTCGCTCCTACGCTCGCCCCCACCCCGGTTCTCGCCCGCGAGCCGGAGCCCCAAGTCCCCGCCCCCGGCGCCAAAGAATGGCACCCCGAGCCCGCGGAAAAACCCGCGCCAGCCCCCGTCGCCACCTTACCCCGCCCCAGCGGCGGCCTCTCCAGCTTCGATTCCCTCATCGACGCAGCCCCCGACGTTAGCGAGCCCCCCGCCCCGGTCGAACCGCCGCCATGGAAGGATGACAAACCCGTCGCCGAAACCAAGCTACCGCAACCAGTCCCGGTTATTACCCCCCTCGAAGACCCATTCCACAACGACCCACTCATCCAAGCCGCCCTAGTGAAATTCGAGGGTAAAGTGTTAACCTAACGGACCGCGAAATTTATTTCACCTGAGTTCGATCCGCGAAGCGGGAGAACCCCTTCGCCCAATGCATCTCAAAGAACAAGGGTTCTCCATCCTTCCAAGTGTCGTTTCCGCTGAAACTTTGGAACAGCTCCGCCACTCGTTGTTTCAGGGAAGCGCTCCCGGCGAAAGATGCCTGCTAGATGATCCACTGGTTCACAACACCTCCCTCGTCCTCAAGCAGCAACTTTGCGACTCCGGTTTTCTTGATGCTACAGCCGTCGCCATCCAGGCGATCACGTTCAACAAAACTGTCACCACCAACTGGAAAGTCAATTGGCACCAGGATCTGATGTTTCCATTCGCCAATCGTGTTTCAGCGCAAGCATTCGATCTCCCCACGATCAAAGAGGGTGTTCATTATGCACGGCCTCCCGAACAGGTGCTCAACCAACTTCTCGCCGTCCGCCTCCATCTCGACGATTGCGATGGCACGAACGGTCCTCTCCGCGTCTCGCCAGGCACCCATCGTGCTGGAATCCTCAGAACCGCTGAAATTCCGGGAATCACCGCGATCCACGGTGAGATTGCCTGTCTGGCGGCTGAGGGCGATCTCCTGTTGATGCGTCCGCTTTGTCTTCACGCCTCATCCCAAGCCACGGAACCAAAGAATCGACGTGTCCTGCATTTCGTCTATTTTTGCGGCGGGCCGATCACCGAATCCTGGCACCGGAGCATTTGATTGCCGATAAACGAATGTTGCACCGTCCCTCCGATAAGCTAAAATCCCACTCATGGTAACACTGGCACAACTCGAAGCACAGATTATGACCCTGCCAGATGGTGCACGAGCCGATCTGGCCTGCTATATCCTTAAATCGTTGCCAGCCGCTTACTCTGACGACGATGGCGGAGCAGCAGAAGCTCTGCGCCGAGATGCTGAAATGGATAGCGACCCGTCCATGTGCATGACTTATGAAGAATTTAAGCAGTCCTTGGATCGATGACGCTCAGCTTCAACAAGAGAGTTTCGAGCGATCTCAAGGGCATCCTCGCTTTCTATGAACAGGAAAGCGGAATGAATCTGGCAGAGGAATTCCAGGCGGAATCTATTGCGTGCCTGGACCGGGTTTTGAATAATCCCCAGCAATTTCATTTTTTTATCAATGATTTGAGACGCGCCAATCTGAAGCGTTTCCCCTATCATTTTCTCTATCGAATTGAATCCATCTCAATTCGAATTCTCGTCATTCGTCACCATCATCGAAATGCGAATTTC
>JAYWDF010000492.1:0-5341 GCA_043779985.1 Akkermansiaceae bacterium
ACACTCCATGCAGCTCGCCAAGCTCAAGCAGCTCAAATCCGCCTGCTTGGAAAAAATGTTTGTTTGAGCTAGAAAGGACCACCCGAACGATGGCAACAGATAGAGAAGGAGAACTACCGCTTTTTGAGCAAAGACCTGCGGTGCCAGCGCTTCGGCAGATTGTCGCGCATGCAGAAGGTAAAAGTGCAGCCAGTGAGCCTTTCAGCAAATACATAGTTTACGTTGATGAAAGTGGGGATCATGGAATGCAGACCATTGACCCGCAGTTTCCCGTTTTTGTCCTCGCCTTCTGTGTCTTTCACAAAGGCCACTACAGCGATAAGGTCGTCCCTGCGCTTGAGAAGTTTAAGTTCAAGCACTTCGGGCACGATCAGATCGTCCTGCATGAAAGTGAAATCCGGAAAGAAAAGGGGAGCTTCCGCATTTTCCCAACCCGAGAGGATAAAAACCGCTTTCTGGACGATCTGAGTTCAATCATCGAAGCGAGTAATTTCATTTTGATCAGTTGCGTCATCGATAAGAAGCTGTTGAGCGAGGGGAAGGAGACGCCGCCAAACCCCTACCATGTGGCGCTCCGCTTCTGCCTGGAAACCCTTCATGAATTTCTCAAAGAAAAAGGGGAAGAACGGAAGCTCACCCACGTCGTCGTCGAGCAGCGGGGGAAAAAGGAGGATAACGAGCTGGAGCTTGAATTCCGCCGGGTCTGTGACGGCCAAAATAACATTGAGGAGAATCTACCTTTCGAGATCCTTTTCTCTGATAAAAAAGCCATGTCATCCGGCCTTCAGCTGGCGGATCTGGTTGCCCGGCCGATCGGTCTCAGTGTGTTTCGAGATCAACAGGAGAATCGGGCTTTTGAGGTGCTCAAGAAGAAATTCTTTTGTTCTGGCGGGCGGAGTAACGTCGGGGTGGACTATCATCAATGGGGCCTCAAAATCCATCCACCCCCAAAAAGCGAAAGGCCCCGGTGATGCTCACCGAGACCGTAACGCCGACCGGGTTCTCCCAATCCACTTGGGCAGAGAACTAAGCGGCCAGCTCGCAAACACAAGCCAAATTTCCACCAATCTGGATTAGCTTTCTTCCATCGCATGACGACCTTTTCCAAAGAATCCGAATTTGAACGCGCCGTAATCCACGAGCTGACGCAGCGTGGTTGGGAATCCGAGATCCTCAAAAACCCGAGCGAGGCGGATCTCCTGGCCAACTGGGCAGGGATCCTCTTTGAGAACAACAAGGGCAAGGATCGGCTGAATGGTGTGCCGCTCACGGCAGGAGAGATGCAGCAGATCATGGAGCAGATCACCGAGCTGCGCACGCCGCTGAAGCTGAATGGTTTTATCAATGGCAAGACCGTCGCCATCACCCGCGACAATCCGGCGGATGAACTGCACTGCGGCAAGGAGGTGAGCTTGAAGATTTACGATCGGCATGAGATCGCGGCCGGGCAGAGCCGTTACCAGATCGTGCAGCAGCCGGGCTACGCCCGTGGCTCCCAGCTCCTCAATGACCGGCGCGGCGATCTCCTGCTCCTGATCAATGGCATGCCGGTGATCCACATCGAGCTGAAGAAAAGCGGCGTGGCGGTCACCGTGGCCTACAACCAAATCCAGAAGTATTCGCGAGAGGGGATTTTCTCCGGCCTCTTCTCGCTGGTGCAGCTCTTCGTGGCGATGGAACCGGCCGAGGCGCTTTACTTCGCCAATCCCGGGCCGGATGGGAAATTTAACAAAGACTACGCCTTCCACTGGGCGGACTTCAACAACGAGCCGATCAACGACTGGAAGAACTTCACCGCCAGCCTGCTCTCCATCCCGATGGCGCATCAGCTTATCGGCTTCTACACCGTGGCGGATGAGTCGGACGGAGTGCTGAAAGTGATGCGCAGCTACCAATACTACGCCGCGCACGCCATTTCCGACAAAGTGGCCAAGACGGACTGGAAGAACCCGAACCGGCTCGGCGGCTACGTCTGGCAGACCACCGGATCGGGCAAGACGATGACCAGCTTCAAGTCCGCCCAGCTCATCGCCAATTCCAAGGATGCGGACAAGGTGGTCTTTCTGCTCGACCGCATCGAGCTCGGCACGCAGACCCTGCAAGCCTACCGTAACTTCGCAGGAGACAGCAATGAGGTGCAGGCGACGGAGAATACGGGTGAACTCGTCAAGAAGCTCAAGAGCACGAATCCGGCGGATACGCTCATCGTGACCTCCATCCAGAAGATGAGCCACCTCAAGGATGAAGAGAACGGACTGAAGGGAGACGATTTGGAAAAGATGCGGGCCAAGCGCATCGTCTTCATCATCGATGAGTGCCACCGGTCCACCTTTGGCGAGATGCTCATCGATATCAAAAAGAGCTTCCCGGGAGCGGTCTTCTTCGGCTTTAGCGGCACGCCGATCCATCGGGAAAACGTGCGCCACGACAACACCACCACGGATGTCTTCGGCGATGAACTGCACCGCTACAGCATCGCGGATGGTATCCGTGATAAGAACGTGCTCGGCTTTGATCCCTACAAGGTGATGACTTACCGAGATCGTGATCTTCGCGAGGCGGTGGCCCTGGAGAAAGCCAAAGCCACGACGCCCGCCGACGCCCTTGCCGATCCGGAGAAGAAAAAGGTTTTCAATCGCTACATGAAGGACATGCCGATGGCGGGTGCCCGGGATGAAGCGGGAGTTTACCAAAAGGGGATCGAGGATTATTTGTCCTACGCGCAATACGAGCGCGAGCAGCACCAGAACGCGGTGATCCAGGACATTTCCGAAAACTGGATCACGCTGAGCCAAGGCAGCAAATTCCACGCGCTCTTTGCGACGAGCAGCATCCCGGAGGCGATCATTTACTATCGGCTGATGAAGGTGCAGTGTCCGGAGCTGAAGATAACCGCTCTGTTTGATCCGAATATCGATGATGATGGTAAAGGTGACCCGGTTTTCAAAACCAACGGCCTTGTGGAAATCCTGGAGGACTACAACGCGCGATACGGGCAGAAGTTTGACTTCGGGACGCACGGGAACTTCAAGAAGGACATCGCCGCGAGGTTGGCCCACAAACGGCCCTATACCCGCATCGAGACGGATCCGGAAAAGCAGATCGATCTGCTGATTGTGGTGGATCAGATGCTCACGGGTTTCGACTCGAAGTGGGTGAACACGCTGTATCTCGATAAGGTGTTGAAGTATGAGAACATCATTCAGGCCTTTTCCCGAACAAACCGCCTCTTCGGTCCGGACAAGCCTTTCGGCACCATCCGTTATTACCGCAAGCCGCACACGATGGAGCGGAATATCAAGGCCGCCGTGAAACTCTATTCGGGCGATAAACCCATCGGCCTCTTCGCCGATCGCCTGCCAAGCAACCTTGAGCGGATGAATGCGAGCTTTGCCGAAATCACCGAGATTTTCGCCGCTGCGGACATTGAGGATTTCAAAAGGCTGCCCGAGGATCTCGCCGAACGCGCGGCTTTTGCGAAGTATTTCCAGGAGTTCAGCGGCATCCTCGAGGCAGCGAAGATCCAAAGCTTTGTCTGGGAGAAGGGTGTCTATGAATTCGAGAATCCGAAATTGACGGTGACGCTGGACATTTCGCACCAGCAATACCTCACGCTCCTGCAACGCTACAAAGAGCTCGGCTCCGGCAATGGCAACGGCGGCGATGCGGTGCCCTTTGATATCGACAGCCATATCACGGAGATCGATACAGGAAAGATCGATGCGGATTACATGAATTCGCGGTTCGAGAAATTTCTCAAAGTCCTGCAAGGCGGGGATGATGAGGCAAAGGAAAAGACCCTGGCGGAGCTGCATCACTCATTCGCCTCGCTCTCACAAGAAGAGCAAAAGCTCGCCGAGATTTTCCTTCGCGATCTCCAGCGCGGCGACGTGCAGATCGATTCCACCCGCACCTTTCGCGACTACCTCACGGACTACCAGGCCAAAGCGAAAAACAAAGAGATCGATAGGCTGGTTGAGATTCTCGGAATCGACGCGAAGAAGCTGACCAACCTGATAAACACCCATACGACCGAGGCGAACTTGAATGAATACGGTCGCTTTGACGATCTGAAGGCAACCATTGATGACTCAAAGGCCAAGAGTTACTTCGAGGGGCAGGAAGGAACAACTCTGCCAACCTTTAGGGTGAATATCAAAGCCGCCAATTTGCTGCGAAGGTTCATCCTTGAAGGCGGCTTCGAACTTGAAGGTGCCGATGATGAAGAGAAAGAGGCCGAAGAATATTCGATCAAGCACACAGGTTACGTTTTCATCGGAACTGAAGATTACGCTGAAGCGGAGGTGGTCTTCGAGGCCTACCTGAACTTCTCTATCTCAGCTGGATTTCGTCCCATCAATAATGGGGAGTTCATTGAAGGCTCCTGGATACGAAAGGGAATCGAGTTCATTCAAAGGGTAGTCTCTTCAAAAGAAGCCAAGGAAGCGTTCACGCAAGCCCGAAAAGCGCTCGAGCTCGCGAAAATCGAGAAGCTCCAATCCGAGGTGAATAGCAACAACGCTACAGCCGCAGCAGCACTTTTGAAATCGGTGGAACCTGTGTCGGAATTTGCCGCCCGAATCGGATCGCTCCTGGTCCTCAAGACCGTCAAAGAAGGAAAACAGATTGCCTCCGTCATTGTGCTCACGACCAAGCAATTGGCTATGGTAGCGAATCAGCCAGAACTGATGAACTCCCCGTCAACCCTGCTTGTTTCACTTAACCCAACTCTTCTTCAATGAACTCGTGGACGAGGTCGATGAGTTCGTCCATGTCGGCGGGAGTTCTTCTTCTATCGTGGCGAAGCTGGACATCAACCGTGAGGAGATCGACGCGCTGAACAAGAACGTGAAGGGGGTGATCGAGGACGAGGAGGAGAGTGAACATTGAACATCGAACGCCCAACATCGAACATCGAAGTGAAGAGATAAGAATCGAATCGGAACCATGAACGAACCCATCACCATTACCGAAGTTGTCGGACATGCCGTGCAGGGCATGACCAAGCCATTTCTCTGCAAGGCGGGCTTTTTCGACTACTACGTGAAAGGCACTTATGCGGGGTTGGTTACACTGTGTTGCGAGTGGGGAGAGAACATCGAACATCGAACGACCAACATTGAACGCCGAACATCGAAGTGATCATGAGTGAAACACTGAACATCTACTGCGATGAAAGCTGTCACCTTCTGAACGATGGCCACGAGGTGATGACGCTCGGCGCGCTGTGGTGCCCGTTAGGCCGGCGGCGGGAAATCAGCGTGAGGCTGCGGGAGATCAAGGAGAAGCATGGCATTCCGGTTTCGACGGAAGTGAAGTGGGTGAAGGTTTCTCCGGCGAA
>JAYWDF010000493.1:0-1734 GCA_043779985.1 Akkermansiaceae bacterium
CGCCGACCAACTCTGCGGCAACCTCTGCCGCTGCACCGGCTACCGCCCGATCCGCGATGCGATGTTGCAATCGCTAACGGAACCAGCACCTGTCCGCGCTGTCGCCGCTGTTCCCGCAGCCCCATCCGCAACCGGCAATTGGCACCGCCCCACCACCGTCCATGAAGCACTCACGCTCCGCGCGAAATTTCCAGAAGCGCCCTTCATCGCCGGAGCCACCGAACTCGCAGTGCTCATCAACAAGCGCCACGTCCGCTACCCGGCCTTGATCGCCCTTGATGGCATCGAAGAACTCCATCAGATCGTTAGAACTAACACTCATTGGCAAATCGGCGCCGCCGCCCCGTTCACCGACATCGAGCAAGCCCTCGCCGGCGAATACCCGGCCATCGATCAGGTGATGCGCCTCTTCGCCTCCCGCCAGATCCGCCACCGCGCCACGCTTGGCGGCAATCTCGTCACCGCCTCACCCATCGCCGACACGCCGCCCGTCTTGCTAGCACTCGATGCCTCGGTGGTCCTCACGTCGCTAACAGCCGAGCGCATCGTCCCCCTCGCGGACTTTTTCACCGGCTACCGCCAGACCATCCTGCGCACCGACGAAATCATGACCTCCATCCTCCTGCCCCGGGGCACGGCCGGTCGTTGCGAATTTTTCAAAGTTTCCAAACGCCGGGAAATGGACATCTCCACCGTCTCCGCCGCCTTTCGCGTCGCCACCGACGCCCAAGACCTCGTCACCCAAGCCCGCCTCGCCTACGGCGGTGTCGCCGCCACTCCGGCCCGCGCCCTCAAGACCGAAGCCGCCCTCATCGGCAAACCCCTCGCTGCCACCGATGAAATCCTCGCACTGCTGGACTCAGAGTTCGATCCCCTAACCGATCTCCGCGGCACCGCCACCTATCGGAAATCCCTCATCCGCGATCTCTTCCGCAAATTCATCGCCTCTCCCGCATCCTCGTTTTCCCTCCCAATCTCAAATTTCAAATCTCAATTCTCAAATCCATCCCTCCCCCATGAAAGCGCCGTCGGCCACGTCACCGGCCAAGCGCGCTACGTGGACGACACCGCCCTCCGCCGCGGCACTCTATCAGTCTGGCTCGTCCGCTCCACCCACGCCCACGCCACGATCACCCGCCTCGATATTTCGAAGGCGACCACCGCCCCCGGCATCAGCGCCGTCCTAACCGCCGCTGACATCCCCGGCCTCAACAACACCGGCCCCGCCCGCCACGACGAGCCGCTGTTTGCCACCGACCTCGTCCAGTTCCACGGCCAACTCATCGCCGCCGTCATTGGCGAATCCCTCGAAGCCTGCCGCCTCGCCGCCGCGCTGATAGAAATCGACTATTCCCCGCTCCCCCCGATCCTCGGAATACCCAACGCCATCGCCGCCGGTTCCTTCCACACCGATCCCCATTTCCTTGTCCGCGGCGAAATCGATTCCGCCCTGCCGGACAGCCCGCACCTCCTCGAAGGCGAACTCCACATCGGCGGGCAGGATCATTTCTATCTGGAAACCCAGGCCGCCTGGGCCGAGCCCGATGGCGAAGGCGGCGTCCACGTCAGCAGCTCCACCCAGCATCCGTCCGAGATTCAAACCATCGTCGCCGAAATCCTCGGCCTGCATCGAAACCGCGTCGTCGTCGAGGCCCCGCGCATGGGCGGCGGCTTCGGCGGCAAGGAAACCCAAGCAAATGCCTGGGCTGCAATCTGCGCCCTCGGCGCGCTCGT
>JAYWDF010000494.1:0-5339 GCA_043779985.1 Akkermansiaceae bacterium
GCGGACAACACCGATCTCCTGATCGATTCCATCGAAAGCACGATCACCGGAGCATCCTCCGTCGTTGCGGAAGGCTACAAGGTTTACACACCCACCGACGGCGTCCTCAACATCGCCCAGCGCAACCTCATCAACGCCAATGCCATCAGCTTCCTCGGTGCCGCCGGAGTTGGCAATGCCAACGAAATCGCAATGCGCTCCAAGCTCCTCACCGGCGCTGACGACGGCCTCGACTCCATCCTCGTCATCGCTCCCGGCGTGGAAATGGTCAATCTGACCGGTGATCTGACGCTCGGCCTCGCCAACAATGCAAACGGCGGCACCACCAACGCCCAAGCGCTCGCCGCCGCCGACTGGGATCTGTCCGGTTTCCGCTACGGCAGCCGCGCCGCCGCTGGGGTGCTTACCCTCAGAGCAAGCGGCGACCTCATTTTCAACAACACCCTCAGCGACGGTTTCACGCCCGTCGCCCAAGGCACTGCCGCGGAATTTGCCGACAACGGCCACTCGCTGATGTGGATGGGAAAACTGATGACCATCAAGGACACCCTGCCGATCAACACCCAGTCCTGGTCCTACCGCCTCACCGCCGGAGCGGATGTGAATGCGAGCAACTTCCGCAATGTCGTCACCGCGAGCGACCTCGATCTGTCGCAGCCGGACAAGGGTTCCCTGATCGTTGGTGAGTTCTATCCGGCCGTACCAAATGGCCAGGCCACCGGACCGGCGGCCGCCACCGGAATCGCCGGCCAGACGGCGGACTCGATTAGAATTTCGACAAACACCGCCAACCGCGGCAATCGCTTCGAGGTTGTCCGCACCGGCACCGGTGACATCACCATCAGCGCGGGCCGTGACGTGCAGCTTCGCAACCAGTTCTCCACCATCTACACCGCCGGGGTGGCATTGCCGACGACCACGACCGTTTTCACCGAAAACGATTTCGTGGTTCCCGTCCTGCCCACGACGGCGAGTTCCCACCCCAACCAAGCGGGAGGAGGAACCAACTTGGGGGCGGTCCAGCAACTCTATCCGGCCACTTGGTCGATGGCGGGAGGAAACGTCTCGCTGGCGGCTCAAGCCAACATCGGCCGCTACACCCTGGTGGATGACGTCCTAACGGTGGACTCCAGTCGCCAGATGCCGACCAACTGGCTCTATCGCCGCGGCTATGTGAATCCCGCCACCGGACTGTTCGCCGACAACGGCGGCTTCGGAACCGTCCCGAACGTTCAGAATTCCGGCAACATCACCGACAAGGCCACCTCAACGACGTGGTGGATCGACTATAGCAACTTCTTCGAAGGAGTCGGAGCTTTGGGTGGCGGCAATGTGACCTTGAATGCCGGCAACGACATCGTGAACATCGACGCCGTTTCTCCCACCAGCGCGAGGATGCCGGGCCGGATGAAGAACCCCAATTTCGGCGTGGTCGCCGGAGCGCCGGAGTTTCTCAACCTCGCCCCGGACGCGGCCAAGCTCCTCGAACTGGGCGGCGGCGATGTCACGGTGACCGCCGGTCGCAATATCGATGGCGGCGTTTATTACGTCGAGCGAGGCAAGGGAACTTTGTTCGCCGGTGGCGAAATCACCACCAATTCATCACGTTCGCCGTCGCTCGGCATTCTGGACGGTTCCGAGCCATTCGATTCGCACAACTGGATGCCGACGACTCTCTTCGTCGGCCAATCCACCTTCGATGTCGCGGCCCGCGGTGACGTTCTGCTGGGCCCGGTGGCGAACGCATTTCTCATGCCGCAGGGGATCAGCAACAAGTACTGGTATAAGACCTACTTCAGCACCTTCTCGTCGGATGCCGGGGCCGACGTCGCCTCCTATGGCGGCAGCGTGACCCACCGGAATAAGATCAATCTTCCAGGCAGTGAATCCCCACTCTCCGCGCTCGACGTGTGGTACGGCACCCAGGGACTTTTCAACGGTGATGCCTATCCCGGCAACTCGTCCTATCTCCAGCCATGGCTGCGGTTGTCCGAGGCGGGCATCGGCAGTTTCACCGGAGTCTTCAGTCTGGCAGCGCCGAACCTGACCAGCACCGCCTTCGGAGGGGACATCAATCTTGCCGGTAGTTTCACCCTCGCTCCATCCGCCCGCGGCAGCCTCGAGCTTGCTTCCGCCGGAAACATTGACGGACTCCAGGACACCGGATTGGGCCGCTTCGGGGCGGTGCGGGTTTGGACCTCGGCAGTGGTCAATATTTCCGATGCCTCGCCGGATTCAATTCCGGGAATCACCACGCCGCTTGCCTATCAGAGTGCGGTCGGACGCATCCGCGCCGGTTTGTTGCAAAGCCTTATACCGATTCTCCAGGATGTGGACCTCGCTCTCACTGAAACGGGATCATCGAGTGGCCCTGCCGGCACCAGCGCCGTGAAGCAGGCCCTTCACGGCGGTTCGCTTCTCCACCACGACGATGCCAATCCAGTCCGCATCTATGCGTCAGGTGGAGACGTCTCGGGTTTGACCCTCTTCTCTCCCAAACAGACCCGGATCATCGCGGAAAGGGACATCACCGACGTGGCGCTCTATCTTCAGAATGTTTCGGCAAAGGATATCACCCTCGTATCCGCCGGTCGCGATATCGTGCCCTTCAATGAGAATGCGGCGAATCGTGCCCTCGCCAACGACCTTGCCCGGGGCAACATCGTCGGCGACGACGGCAGCGCCACTTTGGCTGGCAACACGACAAATGCCATGGCCGGCGACATTCAAATCAACGGCCCCGGCGTGCTGGAGGTCCTCGCCGGAGGCAACCTCGATCTGGGAGCCGGTGCCAACTTCACCGACGGCACCGGAGTCGGGATTGTTAGCATCGGCAATACCCGCAATTTGAACCTGCCATTCGGCGGAGCGGACATCATCGCCCTTGCCGGAGTCTCCGGAAAATCCTCGACGGGAGCTGCGAATGGTCTCTCCTCCAGCTCGCTGGATTTCACCGCCTTCATCGAGAAATACAGCGACGCGGACTCGGTGATCAAATCCCCGTATCTGACCAAACTCGGCATCCGCAAGAAATTCTCCCGGCTCACCCCGGAACAACAGGCCATCGTCGCGCTCGAGCAATTCTATCAGGTGCTCCGCGACACCGGACGTGCCTATGCGAAAAAGGGCAACTACGACGCGGGCTATGCGGCAGTCCGCGCCTTGTTCGGCAAGCAAAAACCCCCAGGCGAAATCCTCACCCAGGCTCGTGAAATCCGCACCGTCACCGGCGGATCGATCAGCCTCGGCGTCCCCGGTGGCGGCATCACCATGGCCAATTCCATCTTCGGAAATCCGCTGACACCTCCCGGCATCGTCACCGAATACGGCGGCTCCATTTCCACTTTCACCGACGGCAGTGTGAACATCGGCCAGGCACGGATCTTCACCCTCCGCAGCGGAGACATCACCATGTGGTCGTCCCGCGGAAACATCGCCGCCGGCACTTCCGCCCGAACCGTGGTCACCGCGCCGCCGACGCGGGTGGTCATCGACATCACCAGCGCAGACGTCCAGACCGACCTCGGCGGACTTGCCACCGGTGGAGGCATCGGCGTTCTGGCTGCGGTCGAGGATGTGAAGCCGGGCAACGTGGATCTCATCGCGCCCAAGGGATTCGTCGATGCGGGCGACGCCGGGATCCAGTCCACCGGGAATTTGACCATCGCCGCGCAGACCGTGCTGAATACCGGAAACATCTCGGCCGGCGGCACCTCCAGCGGAGCCTCGCCGGCAAGCGTCAGCGCTCCGAGCGTCAGCGCCGTCACCAGCGCCTCCAACTCCAGCGCGGCGGCGACCACCGCCGTGACCCGACCGGAGGCAAGCCAGCCGGTCGCCGAGCAAAAGCCGGCCGTGGACACCTTGTCCGTCATCACCGTGGAAGTCATCGGCTACGGTGGCGCTGATGCGAGCGAGGAAGAAGAGGACAAGGCTCCCTGATAGTTTTTTGAAACCATGAAACTCCATCCCTGCGCATTCGCCCTGCTGCTGGCACTTTCCGCGGCAACCGCGCTGCACGCGGAGGCCGGGCCCGCAGACGCACAGGCCCGCTTTCAGCTCGCCCGCATGTTGCTTCTGGGAGAAGGCGTTCCCAAGGATGAGAAAAAGGCATTCGAGCTGATGAAGGCGGCGGCGGACCAAGGCCATGCGGACGCCATCGGCGGACTCGGCTATTTCTACAGTACGGGAACTGCCGTCGGGAAAGATGAGAAGAAAGCCGCCGAGTGGTTTCGGAAGGGTGCCGAACGTGGCTCGGCCAAAGCCCAATTGAATCTCGGGAAAATGTTACTGATAAAGAATTCCGCGGCTTCCTCCGCGGGCGCGACCCTGCCGGAGAACATGACGGCGGAGGGGCTTGAGTGGGTGAGGAAATCCGCCGACAGCGGACTCCCTGAAGCCGCTCTAACTTATGGTGGGATACTTTACTTCGGGGATCATGGTGTGGAGAAAGACTTCAAAAAGTCAGCGGCATTGCTGAAAATTGCAGCGGCTGACGGCAGCGCGGACGCATGCAATATCCTGGGCAACATGTCCGAGCTTGGACTTGGTGTTCCGGTGGACTCCACGCTGGCGATCCAATGGTTTCGCAAAGCCGCGCTTCAAGGCAATGTCAAAGGTCAGGGAAACCTCGGCCGGCTCCTCGGCCCGGAATCCGCGAACCAGGAAGTCCGGATTGAATCGCTGGCCTGGTTGCTGATTGCCTCCGGGCAGGGGGATGTCGCCGCGACCAAGTTGATCGAGGGTCTAACTCCCGGTGCGAAGGAGGGCGAGATGGATGCGGCCGGAAAAATGGCGACCGAACTGAAAACTTTAGTGAAGAAAAAGTAAACCCGCACCGCGGCATTCAAGGATTGCCGGACCCGGGATCCACCGGCAACCGCGCCTCGATCGCGCTGGCCATCCCGTTCCTGTTGGCGGCCGCGTCGCCGTAGAGCGTGCGGTAGATCGAATCCGCCCTTTCGCGCGCGCTATAGACGTCGGTTTCAGATAGAATCACGGTTGACGGACCGTCGGTAGCCGCATCGGGATTTGCCACCAAGGCAACGTCCGGGCGGGTATGGCCGTGGGCAGGCTTGTCCGCAACCCCGGAGGCCACTTCACGATAAAAGCCATCTTCAATTTCCTTCGTGGCTGCGGCCAGCGCGGGAGAGATGGCACCGGCATCGGCGTCAGGATTGTTGCGGGCGAAGATCGCGGAAGGCAATCGAACGTCTTTCCCGAGTTGAATCGCGATGCCCTGGGCCGCGGTAGGGTTGCTATCAGATAGCGGTCGATCGCTGGAAAAGTCCTGCCTGCCGGGAGCGGGGAAACTCCATGCATGAGAGGAGGAAATCGCGGGC